>JAGLDT010000193.1 GCA_023145485.1 Cocleimonas sp.
ACGATTGAATATAAAACGGTTAATCATCGTCAATTAGGACAACAACAATTACCCGCATTGATCGTCTTTGAGACACAGGTAGATTTTTTAGGCTATCTAGGCAAGTCTCACGCGTTTTCTACCTTATTAAAACTGGCGCAGCATACAATACGAAAATTTCCTGTGTTAGAAAGCTGGTTAGTCGATAAATCTCGCAGTTTTATTAAAAATGCTTCTATTTGGGATAAGTTATTAGCGGTCTGCAATTATTTTATGGCTGACCTTAAACCAGACTGTTACTTACGCGAACTGGAAATTCCCAATATTGACAGTAAATTTATTGAAAAAAATACCGCTATTTTGGCAGAGTTGCTAGATCTTATCCTGCCAACAGAAGCGGTTAATTCAGACATTACCAGTCTAAGGCAACACGGTTTTGAACGGCGCTATGGTTTGAAGTATGAGCAGTCAGTCATACGCTTACGCTTGCTTGACCCGCATCTTTATCCTATGGCGAATATTAGTGATATAAGTCTGCCCTTAAACCAACTTGCACAGTGGCAGATTCCTTGTTGGCGGGTCTTTATTACTGAGAATAAAATAAATGGTTTAAGCTTTCCTGAAATACAAGATAGCTTAGTGATTTTTGGTCTGGGGTATGGTGTTGATCAGTTGGCAGAAATTCCATGGCTATCCGATTGTGAGCTGTATTACTGGGGCGATATTGATACGCATGGATTTTCAATTTTGTCACGATTACGATCCCACTTCCCCAAGGTGTATTCGATTATGATGGATGAAAGCACCTTGCAAAAACACAGCCGTTTAAGTGTAAAAGAACCTGTCAATGCACAGTGTCAAAATAAATTAAAGCACCTAAATAAAGCCGAGCAGCAGCTTTATTTGCAATTACAACAAAGCCATCAACGTTTAGAGCAGGAGCGTTTGCCAATGCGCTATGTCGAACAATGCTTGAGATTCTGTTGATTGTAAAACAGGCGCAAAATAACGTGCCAATCTACAGCAGCCTTTTTGACCCAACGACTTTATTGAAAATATTGAGATAAGCACATATGAATACAGATGATTTTTTAAATAGGCTAAAATCAAGCCCTGATACGGTCGAATTTGACAATATAATGGCGGTTATTGAGCAACACTATTATTTTACAGAAACGACCTTTACAAATGGTGATTTACGCAACGAGGCAGGGGAAAACTCAGGTTCTTGCAAGCTGTTTTACTTTGCTCAATTACAAGGGTTGAATCAACAACAAACACTTGCCTGCTTTGGAAGCTACTACCGTGATGATGTGTTAAAACATCCCGATGCTGATAATCATCAAAATATTCGCAATTTTATGGAAACCGCCTGGAATGGCATTGCGTTTGAGGGCGAGGCCTTGAAGATTAAGTCAATTGATATTTATTCCACGAATACTTGCACAGTCTCTCCCACCGTCCGGTCAGAGTAGGCTTCTCGTGTCTGCGCTAAACAC
>JAGLDT010000194.1 GCA_023145485.1 Cocleimonas sp.
CCTTTTACATCACCAATGATATGCATAACAGCGGAAACATTAGGTTCTGGACGGCGCTTATCAATAATTGCTAGTTCAACATCACCTAGAGCTTTTGCTAGTTCACGCGCTCGAACGACACCACCTGCATCTGGGGAGACAACGCAGGGATTTTCATATTCTTGTGTTCTAATGTCTGACCCTAAAACACCAGATGCATAGATATTATCAACAGGCAGATCAAAGAACCCTTGGATTTGTTCAGAATGCAGTTCTATTGTCAAGATGCGATCAACATGACTGGTCGATAACATATCAGAGACAAGCTTGGCGCTAATCGGCATACGTCTTGAGCGTACTCGACGATCTTGGCGTGCATAACCAAAATAAGGGATGACAGCTGTAATTCGACCCGCTGATGCCCTTTGCAAAGCATCTACCATAATCAATAATTCCATCAAATTATCATTAGTAGGGGCGCAGGTCGGCTGGATCACAAAAACATCGCAGCCACGTACATTTTCAAGTATTTCTACGTGAATTTCGCCATCACTAAACTGAGATACGGTTGCTTTTCCTAAAGGGACACCGATATTATCGGCAACGGCCTGAGCAAGCTGTGGATTCGCATTACCTGCAAATATCATCATCCTTTCTATATCAGACATGATCTGCTCTCGCGTTATTGTAGAAAGCCAGTAGTAGCTCCCTAGAAGTAAAAAAGGAAGCTGAAGAGATTCTCTACAGCTTCCTAGTATAAATATGGCTGGGCCGGTAGGGATCGAACCTACGAATGACGGGATCAAAACCCGGTGCCTTACCGCTTGGCGACGGCCCATTTTTTTATTACAAATATTTCTCAAGGCTTGTAGTTAAAGGTGACTTATTAAGTCCTTTTGCGACAAAGCCATGCCAGCGAGAAGGTAACTCATTTAGTACTTGTTTTGCAACTATTTTATTTGCAAATTTAGCAAAAATACAGCTACCACTTCCTGTTAAACGTGCCTCTGAATAAGCGGATAACCAATCCAGTGCTTTTGCTACCTCTGGATGTTTATTTCTTACAACAGGTTCAAAAACGTTACTAACGTGCCCTTCAAGAAAGCGCGCTATTTTGCAGGGTTCGCAATCCCGTGTCAATGCTTGATCTGAAAAAATTTCAGCCGTTGATATAAAAACATTGGGATGGACAACAACAAACCATTCTTCTGGCAAGATTATCGGCTTTAGCTCTTCACCTATACCTTCAGCCCAAGCTGCCATTGCATGAACAAAGACAGGAACATCAGCACCTAGCTTTAAACCTAAGTTAGCAAGCTCCTTTTCTGAAAGGTTACACTTCCATAGAGCATTCAACCCAACAAGAACGGTTGCAGCATCTGAACTACCACCACCAAGACCGCCACCCACAGGAAGTTGCTTGATGACGCTGATTTCAACACCTTCTGATGTGCCAGTGTGAGCCTTTAGCAGATTAGCGGCCTGAATAACCAGATCATCTTCAGCTTTGATTGATTTTAGACCCGATAAACGTTTTATTTTCCCATCATATCGTCGGTTTAGCTCTATTTCATCACAGTAGTCTAAAAACTGAAAGACGGTCTGTAATAGATGGTAACCGTCATCACGTCGTCCCGTAATGTGTAAGAATAGGTTTAGTTTAGCGGGTGCTAGTAATTTCATAGGCTTTATTTTAGTGCTATCGAATCTTCCATTTTTTGGCTACTAAATTGACATAAACAGCATCTTTTTTACGGGTCAGAATGACTTTTTTAGGAAGTGAGTTATACGCACTACCCTTATAACTTCTATATTTTATCACCCAGTTTGCTTGTGTAATTTGTTTAGGGCGACCCATTGTATCTAACACAATGGTACCTTTTGGATACTGTGGGGCGGTTATACCGCGCGCCCAATAGATTAAACCTTCAAGGGGAAGTTCGATACCAGCCTGCTTTTTTAATAAACGCTCAGCATTAGTATCTTGATAGGTTTTGCCATCAGAGGCTTTCATGGTAACTTTATTATTTTTCTGTGTCAGTAGAGCAACGGTTGCGCCCGTAAAGGGGTTTTTAATATTGATAACAGAGGTATTTTTATTTTTTTGTGACCAATCAACACCAAAGCTCCAATTATCCACTTTATAACGCATGGCAACTTTGCCTTTCATATTCCAAGATGCCATTTTTAAAAACTGCTGTTGGCGTTTCTTCCACAGAGCCTCTTTGCCAGAAACGGTTACACCAGGCGTTACCATTGCCTTCACCACTGGCTTAACCCCTGACTGCTGAGTTGTACAACCACCGAGTAAAAACAGGCTGAAAAATAGCATCGCCCCTATTTTCTTAATACCATGACGCTTTCTTTTTATTACAACATTCATTTTATTAACCTTTCTCATTATCTGACCCCAAGCCAGCATTAGTCTCATGAATTTAGGCTGTTCGTCAAGCGTTTTGATAGCGGTGAACTATGGTCAATAATGTTTCGCTTCACCCGTTTTAATTGATCATCATTTGGAAATTGCTCTATCATTTCTTTAAAAATAGCGAGCGCTTCTTCTTTATTTCCCTTTTTTGATAGCACCTCAATTAAGTGGCTTGCGATTTCAGGGTCATTATTACCTTTATAAGCTTTGCGTAATTGTGATTCTGCTTTGTCTAGCTTTCCTTGTTTGTAATACAACCAGCCAAGACTATCAATAATCATTATATCGTCTGGGCGCAAAGATAATGCACTGCTGATTAACACCTGCGCTTCATCTAGCCTATCCGTATAGCTTGCTAGCATATAACCCAAAGCATTAAGAGTATTGATATCATTTTTGCGTTGACTGAGAACAAAACGAAAATCAAGTTCTGCTTTGGCTATCTGCTTTAACTCTTGCAGTGCAATCGCTCGACTGTAGCGTATATCAATATTATTCGGCGTTAAGGCATCTGCTTCATTGAATAATCTTAACGCATCTTGGTATACCTGTCGTTCAAGTAGCATGGTTGCTTCAATACCTAAAAATTTTGCTTTAATTTCTATAATTTTGGCGTTTGAAATTTTCTGATGCAACCATTCCCGCGCCATATCCAAACCATGTTGCTGTACTAGTAACTGTGGAATTCTTCCTTGCGCACTATCATATAGCTCCCCATCATGCACTTGTTCATATTCGTTTAATGCCGAATCCAGCTCATGACGTGACTCATATATTTCTGCTTTAAAATGATGGGCTACCCCGTTGTATCGGGTTGATTTCAGCAAGTCAGGGATGTGCTTTTCTGCCAGAGAGTACTTCTGCAAATCCAAATACAGTGCAATAAGGGCTTTGCTTATATCAAAATTATTAGGGTGCTTATTGCTTAACCGTAATAAGACTGTAGCCGCATCTTCATTACGCTTATCCATAATCAACAAACGTACATACTCCAGTAACGCGACATCGGTGGTGGATGTAGATTTCATTAAGGGTGATAAAACCTGCATAGCCTCTAGACCACGTTCTAGCTTGTATAAAATTTTACTTTGCAATAAGAGTGCTTGCTCTTTAGATTCACCTGTTAACTGTTTCGGCAAAGGCGCTATGAGTGCTAAAGCCTCTTCGTAATGCTGTGACTTATAGGCAAGTGAGGATAAAATCAATTGAACTTTATTTGATTTTGACTCTAGTACTTGATAGTGCTTATACATCTGATAAACCGACTCGGCTTCTCGTTCAGATCCGAGCATAACAGCAACAATTTCTATGCCATCTCTACCTTGTTTGTCCAGTTTGATTTGTACGTCATGCAGTTGCTTAGCTGATTTTTGTGGTTGCTTCTGACGCAAGAGTAGGAGTGCTAAATACTGACGCGCTTCAAGTGATTCTGGCGCTAACTCTAACCATCGTTGCGCTACTTTAACTGCCTTATCATTTTGCTTAGAACGAGAGGCAATTTGTGTGGCACGCTTGGCAATAGCAGGGTCTTTACTTTCCATTGCCACTCTTAGGTAATGCTCTAACGAGTGCTTGTCATCCCCCATTTCACCATAAAGTTCTCCGACCATAACATGATAAAACTGTTCACTAACAGAATCATTTAGTCTAGCCGTAGATTGGTTTTGGAAGAGCGAGCTATTGTTTGAGCATGACGCACCCATCATGACAATAAGCACAGATAATAAGATGCAGGGGGATTTTTTATACTTCATAACACTCTTTAGATTGGCTGGGAGTTCTAAATTAAACGACAATTTTCTCTTTTAATGGGGGAATCAATAGAGATGTCTGCGACTGGGGTATGTTTTCTAAAATGAACTAATTCATAGGATAAGGATAGTTTAAAGCAACGAAACAGTCTAATTTACAGTTAACTGGTCATTAAATAATCACCACAGTCTTTCATATAAATAATTTTTGGATGCTTTGGATTATGAATATCAACATCATAATATTACAACCCATCTAAGCCATCCTGCGCTATCTCTCGTACATCCGCATTATCATCATTTAAACACTGCGCTAAAACAGGACGAATAGAAGGGTCTTTGCTCAGTCCTAAGTAGTGACAGGCATCGATACGAATAAGGTCATTAGAGTGTTTTGTTAACACTGAAAGCTGAGGAATAATGGATTTTAATAACTCACTGGTAGCAAATTCTTCCATCACAACACCAATACCAATACGTGTACTCAGTACTGTACCTTCATCTTCGAATAGCTCTAATAGGGCGACTATCGCACTAGGCTCTTGCAATATCTGCTCTGTAACTCTACTTACTTGACCATCAGAGAGTAAAAAATCAAAATCAGCGGCGAGGCTTTGTTTTTTCTTAGCCCAAACGATATTTTGTTTAATCGTTTCTAATGTTTGCAGACCTTGTAGTTGTTGCTTGCCAATTTTAATCCAAGGCACCGAGCGTACATTATATTTTTGCGCAGCTAAGGGCTGCTGCTCAATATTAATAATTGTTAACTGCGCAATTTCACCTGATTTTACCAAGCTACTTAAATGATTGAGTACACTAGGACAGTGCGGGCAACTGCTGCTAATGATAAGTAAGGCATCAACAGGGCGATTATTTAGATTTGTTGTCATTGTTATTTTAGTCTGGATAGTTTTCAGGAAGCGTCATTTGAGCTGGTATTTTATCACGATTCCAATTTTTTATTGCCCAATCCCATACATCTTCAAGACTGGAAAAATGATCAATAGCAGGCGCTTGCTGACCCAAGAAATTGAGAGTGCGCAAGATGGTTTGACGTTTTTGAGCATCATCAACTTCAGGGGAATGGTTTTGTTTGCTCAGTTTCTTACCATCCTCTGTTATTGCGGTAGGAAAATGCAAATAAGTCGGTTGCTGATAACCTAAACACTGTTGCAAATACAATTGGCGGGGCGTGTTATCCAGCAAATCAGAACCGCGTACAACGTCACTAATCTGCTGATACGCATCATCAACTACCACGGCTAATTGATAGGAAAACATGGCATCACTGCGTTTGATAATAAAATCACCCACTTCAGTCTCAATATCCTGACAGAGTGATTCTTGCAGTGAATCCTCAAAACAAAGGGGTTTATTATTTGTGCGTAATCGCATTGCAAATTGTGGTGAGTCGATATTGCTGATTTGTTCACGACAAAAACCAGGGTAGATATAACCATAAGCCCCAATAGATACTTGTCGTTGTAAAAACTTGCGAGTGCAAGTGCAGGGATAAGCGAGTTCAGCTAAGGAATCAAGCGCTTGTTGATAGGCTTCTGTACGTTGACTTTGATAAAGAATGTCACCATTCCATTGATAGCCATAACTCTCTAGAGTTTGAAGAATACGCTTGATGCTATTTTTTTTTATGCGGAATTTATCAACATCTTCAATCCGCAATAACCATTGCCCCTGAACGGATTTAGCACAAAGATAACTTGCCGTTGCTGCGATTAACGATCCGAAATGGAGGGGGCCTGAAGGTGATGGTGCAAAACGTCCGATGTATTGCATAGTCTCTTATTTTTTTCTTAGCTAGAAGGCTAAGGATTCAACAATACCCGAACTCTAACTTGCCTTT
>JAGLDT010000195.1 GCA_023145485.1 Cocleimonas sp.
TATGATCCAACCCGCTGTAGTATTGGCTTTCATCCTTTGCATAGCTTTATTGCGATTATGATTTATTTCATGCTGTGTTTTATACCGAAATACCAATACCTACGCATACTAGCACTGGGCTTAATTATTCATATGGCACTAGATTCTATTGACTGCCAATTTATTGATATACAGAAATTCTCAATTTAAAATTTTTAGCCATGCATGCAAAAAAATATGGATTAATATTTGTGGAATGCACAGACATTAAAAAGCGCATCAAACAGTGAGCTTGGTGCGCTTTTTGTCTCAAAATATTTTACAATATTTGAGCTTACTTTAATCCTGCAAGATACTCAGAAAGTGTTGCAATTTCTTCTTCAGAAACACCTGCCATAATGCCTTTCATTGTTGCTGACTGACCATTGCTTCTAGCACCACTTTTGATGTCTTTCATTTGCTGTGATGTGTACTCTTTTGCTTGTCCTGCAATTTTAGGATAAGCAGGCATAATAGGGGTTTTAGCATCTGCGCCATGACAAGCGGAACAACCTTTAGCGGTATAAATTGCTGCGCCATCGGCTGCGAATGCGGTTCCGCTTAATGTGATGACCAGTGATGTTGCTAATATTGCCCCGATTTTAATACGTTTTGACATGTTCTCTCCTAGGTTAATTATCGAATACTCATTCAGTACAGAGTATTGCTGACAGAAATAATGAATTCATTAATATATATCAATTAATTTTGCTAGGATTTGTTTAAATTGGCAACCGCTTTTTAGATTAAAAATGGCTTAATCTCTATTTCTTTATCCCATAGCTGTTGCATTGTCTGTTTATGTTGAGGCAGATAACTACTATTATAAAAATCAATATGGCCTAAGCTAACCGATGAATTAAGCAATTGCCATTGGTGCAAAATGCGTTGTAATTGGCGTGCGACGGGTTTACCTGTTTCTATTAGCTTTATATCCCTTCCTACAATAGTTTGAATGGTGTTATTGAGAAAGGGGTAGTGTGTACAACCGAGGATAATGGTATCTACATGTTGCTCTAATAAAGGAACTGTATATTGTTTAATAAGCTGACGAGTATCGTAGCAATCTAAATGATTCGCCTCTACTTTTTCCATCAATCCTGGACAGGGTTGAGCAAGTACTTTGGTATGCGGGGCATGTCTTATGACTAGGGAGGTTAGGCGCTTACTTTCGATGGTTCGTTGTGTCGCCAATACCCCAATAACACCTGTTTTACTCATTTTCACCCCCGATTTAATCGCAGGTTCTAAGCCTACAACAGGGATGGTTAGTTGCTTCCTTAGCAAATCAACCGCTTCAGCGGTTGCTGTATTACAGGCAACAACGAGTGTTTTGATCTTTTTTTTAAGAAGAAAGTTAGCGATTTGTTGACAGCGATGCTGTACGTGTTGGGCGCTTCTATCGCCGTAAGGAGCATGTTTTGAGTCTGCTATATAGATCAAATTTTCAGACGGCAGCAGTTGGTGGATCTCTCGCAATACGGAGAGTCCACCCATCCCAGAGTCAAAGACACCAATAGCGTTGGTGTTTGAGCTATTTATCATAATATTACAAGAACTTAACGACCACGTAAAAAGCTAATCAAGGCATTGTATTTAGGTGATGAATGTTGCTCTACATTATCCAACATACCAAAATAGCTATGATTATTAATGGTAGCAATACCATTAAAATGCATTAATAAGCCACCACCTTGGTTTCTCCACGTATTGAGGTATCGGCTATAGGCTTGTGCCATACGAGGGTTTTGATTGGCTTTAGAAAAGAATTCAAAGATTTTCTCATCATGGATGACATGTGGACGATCAACACGTAGTAAATGTTGTCCGCCTTCATAAGCTAACAACTTTAGACCATGTTTGCGCGCAAGTTTTACATTGGGTTTAATCCGCAAGGCTGTCAAGCGTTCCATCGCACCACCTGGATACTGATCTTTAACAAGTCCACCACGTAGTATTTCAGTGAAGAGATTATTCATACCTCTAGCACCTTGGCGAGACCAATTGCGTAGTAAGTTACGGTTTTCAATACGCGCAATATAGTCACCAAAATAAGGACCTACTGCATACGCATCAACAAACTGGGAGCAAGGCTTTCCTCCAACGAGTGGACAGCTTAGCACCTCTTCGCCTAATGTTGGCCCACCTGCATAGGATGAAATAACACAAACAACATCATTACGACGACCACCAAAGACACCTTTCCAAATGCGACAAATGTCTTTAGTACGTTTGCCAAGATAGTTGAGTGCAAGTTTCATTTTGCGCGAGTTAGCATTTAATTTAGGATAAGCCTGTGGCCATAATCTAAGCCCTTCTCTAGCGGCATGATGTGTTGCAGGATACATCATGTTCCAAACCTCATTGGAGTGCTCAACGTAAACCTTTTGCCCTGGTTTCAAACGTTGCTTAACAGTACGAGCAAAATTATTGATGAAACCATCTGTTGCTAGATGTGGCATAGAAAACCAAGGGGCTGCATTAATGGTATTCACAAGATCAATCATCGTTTCGACAGGCACGCCTGCATTATTATAATAATGGGCATGGGCTGGTGTCGTACGTTCATTCCAGTTTGCGATTAGGGTATCTTTTGTGTTCTGCCATGGCATAAAGCGAAGTGAGTTAAAAGGGCGAATTGTTTTGAGATATTCAGGATTGAATGTTTGAGACTTGTAAATACGTTCGTATTTTTTAGGAATAACCTTAATATCGCGGATATAATTGCGAGGATTAACAGAGGCGAGATGTATACGTAGACCTTTGGAGGCAGTGAGTTTAAAATCAATCCGCCCTGGACGTTGCTGGGTGACATTTAAACTTCCATGAACGGTAATTTTCCCCTCTCCCTTATAAGTCACAAAATAATCGCCTAAGGGAAAATGTGAAGGCATATCCCAAATACTATTAACCGTAGTAAAAATAGGTGACTCGCCACGTGTTGGCAATCGTTTTACCCAACCATTACGGTCTAGTGTCACCAAATGGGATTCATTGGTATTAAATGCAGTTCGCTTAGTACAACCTGGGTCAATAGGACGGTTTTTTTGCCAGTTGAATTCACAAGAGGTTATCCAGCCACGCGATACTTTAAAAATGTCGATAAAGGGTACAGAGGACGTGAGTTTGTGTAGCGGGCTTACATTAAGTCCTAAGCGGTTTCCTGGATTGGCATGTACAGCACCACTAATTAAACCAATAATGGTTAAAAATATTAGAGCTCTATTAATCATCCATGTTGCGTATTTTGTTGCGCGCATAAGTATTCCTTTTTACTTTGGTAACGGTACAGTTAGAGTTTTATGAAAGCATTGCCTCTAAATAGTTTGTTTTAAATTACAATTTTTTGAAACCTTTTTAAATCAGAAGAGGTTTTTTCGCAGCAATTCCTCTGACTAGTTTAGCAATAGCTAGATTATTTGCACGCGCTGATTAGTTAATTTCATCGGGCAATATCGTCTGCTTGATCAATTTTTCTTATTTTTTTATCCCTAACCATACTTGCTGTATGATTTTACAGCTATTTATTATGCAAAGCTCAAACAAATATGATGCAAGAAAAAATTGAAAATGAACGTTTTTTATTATTACAACAACAGATGCCGTTTATTTCCTTAGGTAATCTACTAGCAGGGTTAGGTTTGATATCAATGTTGTGGAATGTAATTCCTCAATCTATTTTGCTTATTTGGTATGCGCTACTGGTGCTATTTTGGAGTGGGCGCGGGTTTTATAGCTACTTGCAACATAAACAGACTAATGATGCTTTCTCTACTGGAAAAAAAAGAAACTTTTACTATATATTTCCAATCATATCGGGTCTATTTTGGGGTGTTGCAGGGGTACTATTCTTCACCCCTGAATCAACTATTCATTTGATTTATCTGATTATGTTCCAGTTTGGACTCATTGCAGGTGCTGCCATATCGTTAGCATATCTTCGTTGGGCTTTCCCCTTATTTGCTTTTATTACGGTTATTCCTATCGCCACTTTGCTACTCCTAGAGCATGATAGGTATTACTTATGGTTAGCAATTACGATTGTTTTTAGTATGCTCATTATGTTTGGACTAAGTCGTAATGTATATCGCTCGATTACTGATTCATTACTGATTCGCTTTGAAAATGAGGCGCTCGTAGAGAAGTTACAACAGCAGGCTTTAGAGTTAAATAAACAAACAGAAAAAGCAGTAAAAGCCAATAAAGATAAGTCACGCTTTCTAGCCGCGGCTAGCCATGATTTACGACAACCGATTCATTCACTTAGTTTATTAACAGATGCTTTAGAGCCTCAAGTTTCCTCTCAAACGGGCCGGTCTATTTTAAAGCTAATTCATAGCGCTAATCGTTCTCTCTATGGATTACTAAGTTCCTTGCTTGATATTTCCAAATTAGATGCAGGTGTTATAGAACCAAAAATAGAGCGCATTGCATTAGTGCCACTATTATCTGAAGTGATTGATAACTATCGAGCAATAGCTGGAAATAAAGGCTTGCAGTTACGTTTTGTAGCACGTGATTGTTATGTCGATAGCGACCCGAGCTTACTTTCGAGTGCGATTATGAATTTACTCGATAATGCTATCAAATATACTCCACAGGGAGGGGGTGTTTTAGTTGCAATGCGCCTGTATAAGCAGCGGGTAAAAGTGCAAATTTGGGACACAGGAATTGGTATTGATGAATGCCATAAAGAAAAAATTTATGATGAGTTTTTACAACTTGCTAATCCAGAGCGTGATAAAGCAAAAGGGCTGGGGCTCGGTTTGTCAATCAGCAAACGGATTTTGCAATTATTAGATTACCCACTATCACTGCAATCAAAAATTAATAAAGGCAGTGTTTTTAGTATTATTATGTCCCTATCGGTATTACCTAAACAAGATATTACAAATGAACATCATACAGAAACTTATTTAGGCGACTTAGAAATCGGCAAAGGACGTACCGTATTAGTTATTGATGATAATACAGCTGTTTGTGATGCAACCAGTGCGATCCTTAAATCTTGGGGTTATACCATTCTAACAGCTTCCTGTTTAGAGGAGGTAAAAACAATAGCCATTAGTCATGAGGCAAAGGAGGTTAATGTGATTGCTGCAGATTATCGTTTGCGTGAAAATACCACAGGAATAGAGGCGATTAAAGTCTTTAAGAAGTTGTCAAGTTATATTGATATACCTGCTTTTCTCATTACAGGGGATACGGACCCCAGCAGAATACAGGAAGCTAGCTCTTTCGGCTTACCGTTACTGCATAAACCCTTAAAACAAGGGGAGTTAAAAATGGTATTACGCCGCTTGAATCATATTTGAGAAATAAGCCCTTGTTGAAACGCTGCTTTTACTGCAGCTGTGCGATTATTAACTTTTAAATGACGAAATATTTCATATAGATGAGCCTTCACTGTGTTGGCAGAAATACCTAGTTCACTCGCTATTTGCTTATTTAACAGTCCTTGAGAAAGTAAATGTAAAATTTCCTTTTGCCGGTTAGTAATATGTACTAATTTCATTTCATCTGCTTTTGATGCGCTAGAGGAGGCACGAGTAGGATTGTAAATATCCCCTTTAAGCACCGTTTGAACCGCTGAAATTAGCCCCGTACTATTACAGGATTTTGATATAAACCCTGAAGCACCACTATCAATCGCTAATTGTGCTGTTGCTGGAGATTCTATTGCAGAAATAATGAGTACAGGCGTCCATACATTTATTTTTTGAAACTCGTTCATTAAAGAAAAACCATTGATCCCCGGAAGATTAATATCAAGCAGAATAAGATCAGGCCTATCATTATTTTGCAAATAATGCAGTGCATCCTTTGCATCTTTTACATGCGCAGTACGAATGGAAGCATCAAAACTTTCCAAAAGAAATTTTAAACCTTCAGCAAACAGCTGATGATCATCAATAATTAACAAATTCATTTAAGTTTCCTGTTGTCAAAAAACCATTAAAAAGCTCCCTCTCCCGTTAAAATTAACTGAAGATAAAGACTGATTAATAATTTAGATCTAGGTTCAGGTGACTATATCTGAAAAGAATAATGTTAATGTATTCATTGCATAGTTTGGTGGATGCAATCAGTAGTGGTGTTCGCCTAGTGTATTGTTAGTCTCCCATATTTTTATAAGGAAAAAAACATTATTATGTATCAATGGTTCTCTTTGAACTTGTTTAGTATTTTCTTATATAAAAAAGTTCCAAAAAATATAATCATGCTGTCATCCACAAACTCTTGTATACTGCGCGCTCTTTGGACTTAGGGTTATTTGCTTTTGAGTCCCTTGCCAATGACACGCAAATGTATCAAGTAATCATGCCGAGTATAGAATTGTGATAGAAAATCTAAGAAATGTTGCCATCATCGCCCATGTTGACCATGGAAAGACCACTTTAGTGGATAAACTATTAGAACAATCAGGTACATTAGGCGATCGCGCCAATGTAACTGAAAGAATGATGGATTCCAATGAATTAGAACATGAGCGTGGCATCACAATTCTTGCTAAAAACACGGCTGTAAAATGGAACGATTACCGCATCAATATCGTTGATACACCAGGACATGCCGATTTTGGTGGTGAAGTCGAGCGTGTTTTATCGATGGTGGATTCGGTCTTATTATTAGTCGATGCAGTTGATGGTCCAATGCCACAAACTCGATTTGTTACTTCAAAAGCTTTTGCAATGGGCTTTAGACCGATTGTTGTTATTAATAAAATTGACCGTGAAGGGGCAGATCCTGATCGTGCATTGGATCAAACCTTTGAATTATTTGATGAGCTAGGCGCAACGGATGATCAACTAGACTTCCCTGTCGTTTATGCATCAGCGATCAACGGCTATGCAGGTCTAGAATCGGACGTGAGCGATGGCGATATGACACCGCTGTTCCAATCAATTGTTGATAATGTAAATCACCCTGATGTTGATCCTGACGCACCATTTCAGCTACAAATTAGCTCGCTAGATTATAACTCTTACACAGGCTTAATCGGTATTGGTCGTATTAAACAAGGAAAAATCAAGAGAAATACTCGAGTAAAAGTCATTGATCGTGAAGGTAAAATCCGTAATGGACGTGTTTTACAGCCAATGGGTTTCCACGGGTTAGAACGAGTCGACGTTGAAGAAGCGCAAGCAGGCGATATTATTTCTTTCACAGGGATGGATGAGCTGTATATTTCAGATACCCTCTGTGACCCTGAGCATATCGTTGCGTTACCACCACTCAGCATTGATGAACCTACCGTTACCATGACCTTTCAGGTGAATAACTCACCGTTCTGTGGTCAAGAAGGAAAATTTGTCACCTCCCGTAATATTCAAGAACGTCTAGAAGAAGAATTACTACATAATGTAGCGTTACGCGTTGATATGATGGATGACCCTGATAAATTCCGCGTCTCAGGGCGTGGTGAATTACATCTTGGTATATTAATAGAAAATATGCGCCGTGAAGGTTTCGAGCTTGCAGTATCGCGCCCCGAAGTAGTCGTGCGAGGCGAAGGTGACGAGCGTGAAGAACCTTATGAGGCTGTGACCATTGATGTTGAAGAACAACATCAAGGATCCATCATGGAAGAAATGGGTACACGTCGTGGACAATTAAGCAATATGTCGCCTGATGGAAAAGGACGGGTGCGTTTAGATTATATGATTCCATCGCGTGGCTTGATTGGTTTCCATACTGATTTTATGACCATGACGTCGGGTACAGGTCTTCTATATCATACATTTGATCACTACGGCCCGTATAAAAATGAAGAAATAGGCCAACGTAATAATGGTGTTTTAGTCTCTAATGCTGCAGGTAAAGCCTTAGCCTATGCACTCTTTAATCTGCAAGAGCGTGGTAAATTATTTTTAGGTCATGCAGAACCTGTTTACGAAGGTATGTTGCTTGGTATTCATAGCCGTGATAATGACTTAGTGGTTAATCCCACCAAGGCAAAGCAACTTACTAATATTCGTGCCGCAGGAACGGATGAAAATCTAATATTAACCAAACCGATTAGAATGACACTAGAACAAGCGCTAGAGTTTATTGATGATGATGAGTTAGTAGAGGTTACACCGACTAGTATTCGTTTGCGTAAGAAGCAATTAACAGAAAATGAAAGAAAAAGAGCTGCTCGTGCTACGAAGGGCAGTTAAAAAATAAAAAAGTGATATTGTTTGGTATTTATTATTTTTTATAAATGCCTTACGTATTCAATATAGGGGATAAAAACAAATCTAAAAAGGAGAAATTAGATGAAAATAAATCATAAAACTAGACTACGTTTATTGTCCGTAATGTTTTTAGTTCCGATAGGAATTAGCAGTGTTCAAAGTGCAGATAACAATCTTATTTTAAATGCTCCTTACACTTACTATCCTAATCCAGAATATTCATATAGTACCGATGCGGGAGATAAAACAGACTTAACTAATGGCAAAGCACTTTCTACCCTAAAAACGATGTGGAAAGTTAAATCAACCGTAGGATGGGTATCAAAACCTGACGTTCCCATTGTCATTATGTTTAAGCTAAAAGAGGAAGCCAGCTTATCTAAACTGATGTTCAACACCGTTGGCGGGGGTGGCTCTGGAATTATGGATCCCGATATTGCTGTTTATGGAAGCCTAGATAATAAAAGTTATGTACCTCTTGGAAAATCTATTGCCTCTACTACACCAGACCCCATTACAACTTATTTATTAAAGAAAACAATCCCCCTTCAACAAACACGAGCAAAATATATTGCAGTCGTAGCAACGCCACCTGCCCCTAGCTATTTTGTTTTTGTTGATGAAATAGAACTTTTTGGCAACATTCCTGCTTCACCCTCAAGTAAACTACCAACTAGTTCAAATATTTCTGGAAGTAGTGCAAAAGATTTGTACGAAATATTCAAAACTAACCCTCCTAAACCAGAGCCTCAAGGTTTTTTCTCAGGAGTTTATCAGACGATGAGTAATCTATTTGGGGGAAAGTAGTAGAAAGCTTTAGTTTTTGCTATCAAGAAAAATACTGCTTCCAATTCGGATAGTTCCAGAACCATCAGGAATCACATTCTGCCCAAAATAAACATTATTCCCCTGCTTTCGATACTGCATTAGGGTGTGTAGTGGTTCATCTCCACTACGTTTCCCTGTTGTGGGATCAACCGTTGTAAGGATGCAACGAGAGCAGGGCTTGACACCTCGCATCGCTATTTTTCCTAGGGTAAACTCATACCAACTGTCTTCTGCAAACGCATCACATCCGCTAACCACAATATTAGGGCGAAAACGTCTCATTTTGACACGTTGTTTTAAGCGTTGATTGAGATCATCTAATGATGCTGTTGATATTAATAAGATAGGGAAGCCATCAGCAAAGCCTGTTCGGTCGCCTTTTCTTGAAAATGCAGGGTCGCACTGTCTGATTTCATCTTCAGGGATATAAACGAGATGACATTGCACCTCTAATGCTTCAGACAACCATTCATCGGCAAGTTTTCCAACACGCTGGGCAGTAACGGTGTCTTTCCAAATATTAACCTGCATAGTTTGCTGCGGATTAGCATCAGGAACGCCAAAGTCTTCTCGCCCAGTAAGAGTGAGAATAAGTTGATGACCAACAAATTGTGGTTGAATCAATGCCATTTTAGGCACTTTTCGTTGGCTTAGAAAGTCGCCCGCAGGAGATACTAGCATCCAGCGTCGATCATATTGTAAGCCCATACTATCAAGCTTAGTACTTTCTAATTTAATCCCCGCAAGTGATTTTACGGGGTAAATATAAAGTGAGCTAACGGTTATTTGCTTTGCCACTAATTAGTCACGATAAACAATAAAGCTACGTTTTACATAGCTATTACGTGGAAAACGTCGTTTTATTCTATTTTTTATAGTCTTTGCTTCTTCTCTATGCCCGTAAGGACCAATACGAACTTGATACATTGTAGTACCACGTATTTCTGATGAAACAATAAAGGTGTCATAACCTTCATCTGCAAAGGTATCCATAACTTTAGTGGCATCTTTTAAATTGTGACTGGCAGAGATTTGTATACTATAACCTGCCTTTCCTGTCGCAAAAGGGTTAATGCTTTCATTGATGCTGGTTGCAGCATTGGATAGGGAAGTTGGTACTGAAATAATACCACGCGACTTGAGATAAAGAAGCCCAAGAAAGCCGATAGCGGCAATAAGGAGGCCAATAACAAGATTTGAGGCACCTTTTTGGTAGTTTTTTAACGAAAAAGCAGGGGGTTTTATAGTCATAAGGCATTCGTCCTGAATGGTTAGATTTCCAACATGGTGTTCCTACACCAGATAATAGTACAGCATGATGATTTACGTCCACTATTAAGCCTATTGGATTGAAAAATAATCCAATAGTGGCATTATTTATAGGTAATTTTTGATCTGAAGCGATAATTTGTCCACTACACCTTTATGTGACTGTATAAAATAATAGCATCGTCGATGTATATTGTTTCCTTCTGATAAATTCATAACGATTGATGGTTGCTCAATTAATAAATTATTGCTAGCTAACAATTTCCTGATACGTTGAGTAATTGCTTCGGGGCTATTTTCAATCCAAGCAATTTGAGCATCGCAAAGTAGTGGATAAATATCACTAAAATTAAAAATATAACGGCCACTGATAACAGGAACGCCAAACGCTATCGCCTCTAATGGATTGTGCCCACCTGTTTTAACCAAACTACCGCCAATAAAGGCAATATTAGCAGTAGCATACCAAAGTAACATTTCTCCCATACTATCCCCTAAAATAATGTCCGTCTTTCGCTCGAAAGCCATTTTATCACTGCGTTTTTGAACAAAATAAGGCATTGCTAATAGTAGTTTTTCAACATGACTAAATCGTTCTGGATGCCGAGGCACAATGATTAACAGTAAGGTGGGAAAGTGTTGTTTAAGCTGTTGAAATACAGTTAATAAAACTTCATCCTCATTAGCATGTGTACTAGCAACTACCCACACAGGGCGTTTTAGTCCCCATTGTGTTTTTAATTGTTTTGCTTGGCTTAGTTTATCTTTTCCAATCTTAATATCAAATTTAATATTTCCTGTTAATTCAAGTTGTTTTATTGATGCCCCTAGCGACATAAAATGTTGATAGTCTTCTTCGCTTCTAACCGCGATCACCTTGGCGTGAGATAGTGTTTCACTCACTAAGGATTTGATCTGTAGATACTGCTTTGTTGACCTTTTTGATAAACGTGCATTAATCAGTAACAGAGGAATATTTTTATGAGCGCATGCGGCGTAAAGATTAGGCCAAATTTCAGTTTCTACAATAATCAATAACTGAGGTTTCACACGTGCAATAAAACGTTTAACCATATAAGGCAAATCATAGGGGAAATAGCTATGAAGCACCTCATCTGCAAATAGTTTTTTTACTGCTTCAGAACCTGTGGGAGTCGTTGACGTGACCAATAGTGCATGATCGGGATAGTCTTTAAGTAATCGCTCAATTAAAGGCTTTGCCGCAATGGTTTCTCCAACAGAAACGGCATGCAACCAGATAATATTGTGTCTTAACAGCTTCTTCGGAGTCCAACCTAAGCGTTCCCTTATACGCAAACGATAGTTTTTATTCTGCCGACTCTTTAGCAACAGGCGAAGTAAAACAAGTGGCAACAGTAGATATAAAACAAAAGTATAAACAAAACGAGATAGTGACATAGCTATTTTTTTATATAAAGATAAAAAAAACTTATCATTGGTTATTAATTATGCTAGGATTATTGCGCGATTATTTATATTAATCATGACGATAAAATAAAAAAATAGGAAGCTTTGGGAGAAAATCAACCAAAGAGGATGTTTAAAATGAAAGGAAAACAATCTTTAGCAGTCGTAATATCAGCCATATTATCACTTGCTGGAGTAACAGGGTGTAGTAATACAGCCCCAAAAGTAAAACAGGCAGCTAAATACCAGCACACTAAAAATAGTGCTCGTTCTAGCAAGATACCACGTCATGTTAGCGATAGGCAAATATTCAATGAAATCTATGCAGATGCAGTGGCTTTGGGTTTTGATAAGCGCACGATGGCAACTTATAAGCAACGTGGATCGGGGCAGAAACAACAGCGCGTAGCAAAAAATAGACAAACTCCTCGGAATAAGCGATACACCAAAAAATATGTAAAACAGACACCTAGATATAAGCGACCTGCTCCACGGTATGCTAGAGCAAAGCCAAGATATAAGAAGCGCCCAGCTCCAAGGCGTAACCAACCTGCAGCAAGGTATAATAAACGATATACCAAGCAGTATGTGAAACATACACCAAGATATAGTCGACCTACGCCAAGATATCGACAAGTCGCTAGGGTAAATAGAACATGGGTACGCCCTGCTGTACATCGTCCCGTTGTGCAAGCCAGCCGTCCTCGCTATACACCTCGTACTAACACACCACAACAATATAATAGAGGCGGTAATGTGTGGAATCGTGTAAAAGGTGGTTTTCGCATGGGAACAGAGCTACACAACCCCACAGTAAAAAAAGTTTTACGTCAATATGCCCGTAATCCTGCACGTTTAAACCGTATTTTTTCTCGTTCAACTGAGTATATGCATTTCATTTTACATGAGTTAAAACGTCGCAACATGCCAACCGAGCTAGCGCTTTTACCAATGGTCGAAAGTGCATTCAAAAATAAAGCAGTATCACGTTCTGGCGCAGCAGGAATGTGGCAGTTTATGCCTGCAACAGGAAAAGATTTTGGTTTGCGACGTTCAACTGGGTTTGATGCACGGATGGATATTTTTGCTTCAACAAAGGCCGCGTTGACCTATTTGCAAAAAATAAACAAAGAGTTTAAGGGAGACTGGTACCTTACGCTGGCCGCTTATAATGTTGGGCAAAATAGAATTCATCGAGAAAGAGCAAAAAATCGATTAAAGGGGCGTAGAACGGATTATTGGAGTTTATCCATACCAAAAGAAACAAGAGAATATGTGCCACGTTTATTAGCGTATAAAGAAATTTTGCTACATCCTCAAAAATACGGTGTACGTCTACCTCAAGTTTCTAATAATGCCGTTATGACACAAACTAATGTTAATCGATCGATTGATTTACGACGAGCTGCTCGGATGGCAGGATTGCCTGCTGCAACTTTGGTTCGGCTAAATCCTAATTTCAAAAATGGCATCACTAATCCGCACTTATCAAGAAAGGTCGTTTTACCACGTCAATTTGCAGATCGTTTGCATCACGCAATTCAAAACTCACCCACAGCAAAATCTTACAGACCACAACGCAAATCTCGAACTTATAGTAGAAGAGGTGGGCGACTCGTTAAACATCGTGTTCGTCGAGGTGAAACATTACATAAGATAGCAGCACGTTACGGTACCACGATTGCAAAAATCATGCGCTTAAATAGAATGCGTAGTACGCGATTAATAACGGGTAGTCGTTTAAAAATAGCCACTAGAGGCACCTCGAGACGTAGAGGTTAATAAGTTTATTATTATAGACTACTGTAAGGGCTGAGGATTTAATAACATCCGAAACTATAACGCAAAATTTTTGTTTCAGATTGGATGCTCTCAGGAGGCGCATAGTTATTCTACGCAACGATCTTAGAGCATTCAAGCGTGGACAAA
>JAGLDT010000196.1 GCA_023145485.1 Cocleimonas sp.
TGATTTCAAATCATATTGTAGACTTCTGTGTAAGGAGATGCCCTACTGGATCTGTTAACTCTCTGGTTACAAGGCTGAAAAACTTGATTATCGCGTTGTATTAAAAAAATTAATTTTATTATTATGATTTATGCGACTATTTTTAATTTAGGTGACTCTATCAGGCATTCATTTATGACGTATTAACACTAAAAATTGTTGTGATTCTCGCTTGACGAGATTTTCATCTATCAAATTATCAATATAAGGAAATGAAAAATGGATATGAATAGAATACAACCGCAGTTGAGCACTATAAATACGGCTGAAAACGCACCTTCTCTGGAGAAAAACACGGGCTCTTTTTCCGATCATACTATATTAAGTGAAAACATTACGCCTAAGGTTGAGGGGCTTATGAATCAACTGGCTAATACTAATATATCCTCTCAAGATGATGGTATTGCTCAAAATATTTCAGCAAAAACAGGCAGAAACCCTCAAACAGGAGCAACTATTAAAATTAAAGCCTCGTAATAAAGAATCCAGTGATATATTTGCTAAAACAAAAGCTTCTCTAAAGAAAAGAGGAGCCATCATTGCCGATATGGATTTAATGATTGCAAGTATTACACTCAATCATGGCTTTTCTTTAGTGAGTAATAATATTAAGCATTTTGAACGAATCGAAAACCTTGATTTGATACGTTGGTGTTGAATATAGCCAATAGCGCAGCAAGTTCGCCTTTAGTGATTAAATCCATACCTTTTTATATTGCCTTCCTAATTGAAGTGCTAACTAGAACAGCTTCCACCGCCACAACTGCCACCGCTACATCCCCCAGAATTGAAAATTTTTGCATTTTTATTGAAGATATAATTAAGCGATAAATACAGCAGGATAACGGAGGAAATTTGGGCAATAAATCCAACATCCTCTTTATGAAAATCTAAGATATTGATAGAAGATAGGCTTGTTGAGAAAAAACTATCAAAGAGAAAGCCAAATAATAAACTGCCAATTAATACTGATGATAAATAGATAATTAGTGAGGTTTTTCCCAGTGTTTTTAGTACTACGCTCATGGTAATGGTGTTAGTCGCTGGCCCTGCGGTTAAAAAGATAAACGCCGCCCCTGGTGAAAAGCCTGCTGCAAGCAAGGATAATCCCAAGGGAATAGAGGCGGTGGCACAGACGTATAAGGGCATGGAAATGGCGAGCACTAAGGCGTAATTTAGGAATACGCTGGATGAGATATAATCAGACAGATTTTCTGGCATAAAAGTAACAATTAATGCGCCGATAATAATACCAATCATCAATGATTTAGCGATGTCTTTGTAAATATCATCAAATGCATAGGATAAAATCTGCTGAACTTTGCCTTGTTGATCTTCTGCTTTCACTACTTTGATATTTAATGGTTTGCCAACAGGATAGGCGACTAAAGGAGGCTTGTTTTTTGGATCAATACGACTGTATTTGGGTTTTTCTGTTGGGCTAATATCGTCCTCTTTAACAAAAAGAAGGGTTAATAGACCTGCAATCAGTGCAATCACAACGGAGGAGATCACACGATAAAGTGTAAAGACCCATCCAAAGACACCATAGGTTGCCATAATTGAATCAGCGCCTGTAATGGGGGTGGCAATTAAAAAGGTTTGAGTGGCGCTTTTGGATGCACCACTTTTTCGTAATGCGCTAATAAAGGGAATAACACTGCAAGAACAAAGTGGTAGAGGAATACCAAGTACTGCTGCTTTAATATTGGCGGTAAAATTATGCTGTCCTAGATGCTTTTTTACAAAAGCATCGGGGAGTAATAACTTAAAAACACCTGCAATCACAACGCCAATCAGAATAAAAACAGCGATTGAGTTAAGCAATGCCCAAAAATTGTAGAGAAATTCTAAAAATAATTCCTTAAACATATCGTTTTTTCACCATGATATGGAAATGGAATTTCCATATGCTTCGCCCAAATAGGAGTTTGAGAACAAGGGGAAGTGGAATTTCCAGATTGTGTTTCCAAATAGGAATTTGGAAACAAGGGAAGCCTTAAATTGGTAGCCAAATTTCTAATATTATTAATGTGAAAAATTATGCCTAAAATATAACACTAGCAATATTAAATGCAATAAACGCTAATATCCATGCGGTTCCTGTTGTAAACACAAACAGGTAGCCCCAATGCTTCCAACCACCTGCTTCACGTCTAAACACCATTGAGGCGGCTAGACAGGGGAAGTAGATCATCACAAAAATGGTAAATGCAATGGCGGCGGGTAGACTTATATTCGCTTTTAACTTATCCACTAGACTCGCACTTTGTTCATCATGCTCATCGCCTAAGCCATACAAAACGCCCATTGTAGCAACAACAATTTCCTTTGCTGCTAAGCCTGTTTCAAGGGCAACTGCCATGCGCCAGTCAAATCCAAGAGGTGCAAAGAAAGGTTCGGATGCATGACCAATCATACCAAGATAGCTGTTCTCAAGATTATACAGGGCAAGTTCATTATTTAGCTTGCTGACTTTATTTTCATCTGCCACAACCTGTTCAATATTACTTGCATATTGTGCTTCCATGTCAGGATGTTTGGGGTAGTTGCTGGCAAACCAGATTAATATGGAGGCGAGTAAAATATAAGTCCCTGCTTTTTTCAGATACATCCACGCTTTTTCTGAAACGGTGTGGTAAAGCAGTTTTAAGGTGGGTAAGCGATATTTTGGCATCTCCATTACAAACGGTTCGTCTTCACCTTTAAAGACGGTCATTTTAAGAATTTTAGCGGCAAAGACTCCTAATAATGCACCCAAAATATAGATCGCAAAGAGCATATTACCCGCATGTTCCTCGGCAACAAAGGCACCGATAATTAACACATAAACAGGTAGTTTTGCGCCACAACTCATAAACCCAATAATATACAGTGTTAATAATCTATCACGGTCATTTTTTAATACTCTGGCAGCCATATAAGCAGGTACGGAGCAACCAAAGCCACTGACTAAAGGCACGAATGATTTTCCATGTAATCCAAATTTATGGAAAAAACCGTCCAGCAAAAAGGCGGCTCTTGACATATAGCCTGTGGATTCTAGTAGAGCGATGCCTGTAAAGAGGATAATAATATTGGGTAGGAATAATACCACAGCGCCAACACCTGCAATCGCACCATCAGCGATAACAGAGGCGAGTTCGGTATCACCTAAAAAGGATTTAGTGCCATCAATCAACATTCCAAAGAAAGCATCAATCCAGTCCATTGGAATGCTCCCCCATTCAAAGGTAATCTGGAATAATCCCCACATAAGAAATAGAAAAATGGGTAAACCAATGAATTGATTGGTTAAGACGGCATCTATTTTGTCAGTTAATCCCACTGCTTTGGTGGTATCAAACTTAACTGACTCTGTAACAGCACCTTTGGCTAATGCATTTTTCTCATCATGGAAAATTTCATCCAAATCTTTAGTTTTGTAATGCAAATAAAGATGCTGATAGGATTTATTCAGCAAGGGCTGAAGCTCTGTCCAGATTGGCTGGTCATGGAAGTGATGATAGGTCTCACCGTCTTCCCGCAATAATTTTATGGCAATAGATTTTAAGTGGGTATTGGTTTGATAGTGCTTGTCTTCTAAAAAATGGGTGATTTTACTGATTTCTTCTTCATAGACATCACTGTACTGAAGATGAAACGGTTGTGATGATTGCTTATTAGTGTTGATAATCGCTTCTATTAACTCATCAATACCTGTTTTTTCTAATGCCGAAGTTTGAACGCATTTAACCCCTAATAATTTACTGAGTTGTCGCTCATTAATATGTACCCCTTCTTTGACTGCCTCATCTTGCATATTGAGGGCAACCACAATTTTCTGATCTAATGCCAGCAATTCCATTGTGAGGTATAGATTACGCTCAATATTCGTTGAATCGATGACATTGAGGATTAGATCATAATCACTTGCACCTAAAAAATCCTTGGTGACACGCTCTTCACTGGTGTAGTCCGTTAGAGAATAAGAACCTGGTAAATCAGTAACTTCAAAATTGTAATTATCACGGCTAAAGGTAATGGTTTTTTTCTCAACCGTAACACCGCTAAAGTTCCCCACCTTTAACTTGACATCACCCATCGCATTAATTAAAAAACTTTTGCCAACATTAGGCTGACCAACTAGCGCGATCTTAATGGTTTTCATGCGCTGATCTCCACTGTTTCAGCTTCAGAAAGTCGCAATGCCATACGAGTTTTATTAATCCGTATTTCCATTGTTTTTCCGCCCAATGTATGACGTTCCACAGTAATAATTGAACCCTTTATAAGACCAAATGAATTAAAGCGATTTTTCAGCTCTTTTTCAGAATGGATAGCAATAATGGTGGCAGACTGTCCTTTTTTTAGCATATTGAGTGTCATAAGAAATCCCTATTTCCTTAAAAGATTCGGTTGGAGGCGAGTATAAAGGAAAAAAATTTAAGTAGGAATGATTATTATTATGGTTTCGTTATTATAACAATGACCTTACTCAATTTCTCATCATAAATTGAATGCTAAATAACGGAATCAAAATGAATAGCCAAAAAAAAGTCGCTGTAATCCTCTTACTATTTCTCCCCAAGAATAGATTTCTAAAGCACCCGTATAAAGTGAAAGAAAAAGAATAAGAGTGCCACCATATAATGCTGTTAGATACCCCGCCATCAGGTTTTTCTTCCATAACTTATCCCCTGTTGATGGTATTGCAATGGAGCTACTACGGTTTGTCCAGCGTTGTCGTGGTAAGCGAAATAAAATGTAAATTTTAATAAGTGCATTGCTGATTTGGAGTAAATAGATTAGAAAGGGGAAGGACAAATTAATCCGTCCTGCATAATGAAAAATAAACAGTGATATGCCTATTCGAGTTAAGCCGATCCATGCAAGATAAACGGTTAAAAACGACCAGCCTATTTTAGCGGTTAATAAAATAGCTGCGATTGGACTGACTAATGAAGTCCAAATAACGAGTCGTTGATCTATGAGACACCACCAAATATAAGGCGGGACTTTTTTAGGCCCCAAAGCAATCGCACGACCGTTATTGCGGAGCATATTGCCACTCCAACGCAATAAATTTTGCAACGTACGCTGAAAGCCATTACCTGAAATATGCTCAACGGTGTAGACCATCGTATCTCTAACATACAGCATCTCAGCTTTATTTTTTAACAGTAAATACCATGTGCTTTTATCATCACCTGAGAGAAAACGAAAACGCCCCCATAGCCAATGATCCAAATAATCATTTTCGAGCCGATCAATAAAATCAGGCGCAGTAATAACCTGTGAGCGAAACATTGATAGTCGCCCTGTTAGGGTTAATACCCGTTTAGATAAAGCGTGGGATTGCATCATTAAATGGCGTTGTGCAAAACGCAGTTCCGTCATTTCTTTCATCCATTTAGGGCCATAAAAAATAGCCTTTTCATCGGTTGTCAACGCGTGTAGATCAGGGTTGAGATGAAAGAAAGGAACGCATTTTTCTAGCGTCCCTTCTGTCATTAAGGCATCACCATCCATTAAAATAATAGGAGCATCTTTAATCACACCATGCCGAGACAAAGAGCGCAAACACTGCCCTAAAGCGATGCGTTTATCCGCTAAGGTTTGACGGATAGCTACCACCTGAAAGGCTGTATTCCCCACATGCTTACGCACATACTGACGTACAATCATCTCGTCTTGAGGGTCTGCGCTAAGATACAGTGTGGCAGGAACATCTAAGCTACGACACTCACGCAAAATACAGGCAAGCAGTGCCTCAGTGGTTTCCTTTTGTTCTTTATAGCTCGCAATAACAAAATAAATATGCGCGGGCTTCCAGTCACTGTCATAAAGTGCATTGGCTTGTTTGCGTAGCTTTGGAAACGTAATGAACTCATAAATAAGCGCACGAATAAGATTTAAAAACCACCAGCTATAACGCCATAATCCAATAATAGCAACGAGTACAATCATGCGCTGCTGAAATAAATATTTAGACTCATCTGACATAAAATGAATCAACAAATAGAGACAACAGAAATACATTAGCAAATTAAATAAATCCATTGCACGCCATGTAAAGTGACGTTTTGATGGTAAATTATTAAGATCTATCATAGGGAAAGGCTCCAATATTAGGCGACTCTAAGGAAATAAACATCCAAATAGAAGCTCAAGATTTACCTTGCACATTGAATAAAATAAAGCCTTTTCTCCAGATAGGATAACTCTAAAAGGAACGGTGTTATTTGTAATCATTGAAGCTGATTAAGGTGTAAGGAGAGGCGATTTAAGGAGGTTAGTCGCTTCCTTAAACCTCTGTTGGTTTTTATTGCTTTCCGTGTTGTCCTGCTTTAAATTAACGCTCTTTTTGGATTAACTCAGGTATGAGGATGAACACAGATATTGTTTATGTTCGGGATTTGCAGGTAGCTGCTTTAATTGGTATTTACGATTGGGAACGACAGATTCGGCAGATGATTAATATTGATCTGGAAATGGGTTGGGATAATCGAAAAGCAGCTAGTACTGATGATATTCAGTACACATTGAACTATAAAGCAGCATCTAAAATGGTGGTGGATTTAGTGAAACACAGTGAATATCAGTTAGTTGAAACCTTGGCAGAACGTATTGCTGAGTTGTTACTGGATAAAATGCAAATTCCTTGGGTGAGGGTAACGCTAGGCAAACCTAAGGCAGTGAGCGGGTCACGTGAAGTGGGTGTTATTATTACTCGCAAACGTAAGGCGCAGGTTTATCTTGATATTGGCAGTAATATTGATCG
>JAGLDT010000197.1 GCA_023145485.1 Cocleimonas sp.
AAAGATCCTGTAGTCCATGTCAGAGTTCGGAGGATTATGGAAACACGAAAATAACCAGCATGCACTTGTACCCCCGAAGACGGAATGTGGCTGCCCAAGTGGCGGAGGAATTAAAAACGGTCACATACGCTACCCCTTATTTGGAGGAACGCAGAAAGAAAGAAAGAAAGAAAAGATGTTCAGAATTTAGGTTGCTGTATGCATGGTCAGGGTCATAAGAAGGGTTTGATTCCACGAAAGAATGTGTTTGTGCATCTTTTGCAACCAATCTTGGTACGTCAGTACATCATTACTAGATGGAATTTTGTGTGTATAATTTGGCTTAAAACTCTTGCTGAATGTTTGTGGGTCTGGCACCTGGCACCATTTCATCTTGGCTGGAAGTTGGATGTGTTGATTGTCTGGTGTTTATAGTGTGGCCAGGTTTGGAAGTATTATTTGTGGACAGGTACTTATGGCATGACTAGCTGGAAGTAGGATGTGTGGACAGGTATTTATGGCAGTTGGAAGTAGGATGTGTGGACAGGTATTTATGGCATGGCCAGTTGGAAGTAGGCTGTGTTGATTGAGAGATGTCTGTAGCATGGCCAGTTGGAAGTAGGCTGTGTGGACAGGTATTTATGGTATGACCGGTTGGAAATAGGATGTGTTAATTGTTGGTATTTATAGCACAGCCAGTTGAAAGTTGGATGTGTTGTCGGGTGTTTATGGCATGGCCGGTTGGAGGTAAGGTGTGTTTGGTGTTAGGTGTTTATAGCACAGTCAGTTGGAGCTAGGATATGTTGTCAGGTGTTTATAGTGTGGCCAGGTGGAAGTAGAGTGTCAACGTCTATGGCATTTCACAGTGAGCGATGGAAGGTTTAGGAACATATACTGGGTCCGCGGGTTCGGGAAAGTATATGGACATTGACCACATCGGAGACACGTTCGTTTAAACTGATGATAACCTTGATTGAGTCGTACCTGTTCATACTGGGTTTTTCTTTGTTGTTTTTACTTTAGTCCATTTTCACTGTCACGTGCGTGAGAGTGAAGTTACAACATACAGTTTTATTGTCCGGTTTTGAATGTGAGTTGTCGGAGCATTTGTTCTTCTGGTTTGTTTGTTGTTGTTTACTGAGACTTTTGAGTCCAGAGTGAGATTAGTCAACAGTGCTATGTATTGAAAAATGTTTGTTTTTGTTGGTGTGTTTTTTTTCTCAGCACTGAGACATTGCATTGAATCCCAAGGAGGAAATGAGTAGTAAGGTTGAAAGCACCACTTTCTCCTTTCAAGCCCAGCGAATTGCCAAAGATGATAACCTAGTTTCTCAGGCAACTGGCAGTTATGTGTGTCTGAACATATTAGTTTTCTTTACTGCGTTTATTATCTCTCGATCCAAGAGCATTTAGCAATCTTTCCTTAGTTTATTACCTCTCGATGCAAGAGCCTCATATGACAAGCATACGGACTTCAGGAAATTTACTCCTGTTTACTACTTGCATACTAGGGGTTTAGTGTACTTTTGATCTTGATCTATCTTGTACGCCGACAGATCCCAATACTGGTATCGCTGACGGAAAAATGGGGAGAGCATGCTAATTGCTAGACGGGAGAGCAGACCCCCCACAACCGACCGTCTCTGCACAGGCTGTGCTGTCTTCTAGGTTGTTCCAGATTTGGGATTGGATCCTTCTGAAATACCCTCTTCTTGCTTTTCATTGTTGAAATTGTTTTTTTTTAAACATTGTGTCTCGTATATGTGCACCATTCATTCAGCCTTCTTTCTTTCTCTCTCTTTCTTACAAGTTGTCATGGCAAACACATTTTTCTCTTATTTTAATCTTTCCGCTCTTGACAACGCATTTTGTTTTTGACTAGTATGGCATAAAATCGGCTAGAGTGATTTTGACCAAAACTGAATGTCTGATGCTGGCTTGATTTTGACTAGAACAGTGTAAGTGAATGTCCATGGTTTGAGCAATGATGCACTGTTGACTGGTGTGATTTTGACCAGATATGCATGTCTGCTTTGGGCCAATGGCATTAGGTAGGCTAGTGTGGTGTTGAAATGAATGTCTACGGTTTAATTAGGCGGAATAGTGTATGGTTTTGTACCTAGCGTGATTTTGACAGAAATGAATGTCTGTGCTTTGAGCAGAATAGCATAAGCCTGGCTAGTATGATTTTGACCTGAAATAAATCGATGTGGTTTAAACAGTATTAGTTAGTGTTGGTGGTTTGATCATCAAAGCTACCCTGACCTTATTTGCCACATGTTTTGAGATTTTCTTCATGGCTACAATTGGCTTGCTACTAACACCCGCACTGTTACCCTCGTTCTGCTCTTTCTGTCCCTATCCTACCGCTCAGTCCCTGCCTGTTACTATCCCCACCCCAATCCATGTCCCCTCTACTTTAAACTTCCCAACTGTATTTTACCAATCAACTGCCCCAGCTCCTCGTCATATCCCCACCTCCACCCCTGTCCTACCATTCAGTCACCGTATCCCCCCTTACCCCTATCCCCACCTCCACCCCTGTCCTACCATTCGGTCACCGTATCCCCCCTTACCCCTAGC
>JAGLDT010000198.1 GCA_023145485.1 Cocleimonas sp.
GACCGCGCCTTGCCACATATTGGCGATGGTTTAAAACCTGTGCAACGGCGCATTATTTACGCAATGTCAGAACTGGGTTTATCATCGGTATCAAAGCATAAAAAATCAGCGCGTACTGTGGGTGATGTGTTGGGTAAATTTCATCCTCATGGTGACAGTGCTTGCTACGAAGCGATGGTGCTGATGGCACAGCCTTTTTCTTATCGTTATCCATTGGTGGATGGTCAAGGTAACTGGGGATCACCTGATGACCCTAAATCCTTTGCTGCTATGCGTTATACCGAGTCACGTTTAACTAAATATGCCAAGGTTTTACTGAAAGAATTAGGTGAAGGAACGGTTGATTGGAAGCCTAATTTTGATGGATCCTTAGATGAACCTGCCTTATTACCCGCACGCTTACCTAATGTTTTGCTCAATGGGGGTATGGGAATTGCAGTGGGTATGGCGACCGATGTTCCCCCGCATAATCTACGTGAAGTGGTCAATGGTTGTTTGCATCTTCTAGATCACCCAAAAGCAACGCTTGATGACCTTTGTCAGTATATTCAAGCGCCTGACTATCCAACTGATGCCGAAATTATTACTCCCCATAACGATATTTTAAAGATGTATCAAAGTGGTAAAGGCAGTGTGAAAATGCGTGCCTTATGGGAAAAGGAAGGGGCTGATATTGTGGTTACTGCATTGCCGTATCATACTTCTGGCGCAAAAGTATTAGAGCAAATTGCAGCTCAAATGCGAGCTAAAAAATTGCCAATGGTGGGCGATTTACGGGATGAGTCAGACCATGAAAACCCTACTCGCTTACTCATTACACCCCGCTCTAACCGTGTTGATATTGATCAGCTAATGCTCCATTTATTTGCCAGTACTGACCTTGAACGCAGCTATCGCGTTAATATGAACATGATTGGTGTCGATGGTAGTCCACGGGTTAAAAATCTACTCACCATATTGACTGAATGGGTAGCATTCCGTCGCAACACCATGATTAGACGTACCCAGTGGCGCTTGGATAAGGTAGAAGCCCGCTTACACATTCTTGAAGGTTTATTAATCGCTTATCTAAATATCGACGACGTGATTGATATTATTCGTACTGAGGACGAGCCAAAGCCTATCATGATATCGCGCTTTAATATTAGCGATATTCAAGCCGAAGCAATCTTAAATATCCGTCTTAGAAACTTAGCAAAGCTGGAAGAGTTCACCTTAAGGGCAGAGCAAAAAGAGTTAGAAAAAGAGCGTAATTATTTACGAGGATTATTAGATGCGCCTAATTTAATGACTGACTTAATGAAACAAGAGCTGCGCGCCGATGCGGAAGAGTATGGTGATACACGTCGTTCGCCACTTGTCAGCCGTCATGATGCTAAAGCTCTGGATGAAAATGCATTAGTTCCCTCCGAACCTGTCACCGTGATACTGTCAAAAATGGGTTGGATACGTGCAGCAAAAGGGCATGATATTGATCCTGTCTCACTCAATTATAAACAGGGTGATAAATTCCTCTCATCAGTGCACGGGCGATCTAATCAACAAGTAGTGTTACTGGATAGTACGGGGCGTTGTTACTCTTTATTAGCACATACACTACCCTCAGCAAGAGGACAAGGTGACCCCTTGAGCGGGCGTTTTTCCAGCCCAGCAGGGGCTAGATTCCTCACTACTTTATCAGCTAAAAATAATCAATTTTATTTAATGGCAACGGATATTGGCTATGGTTTTCTTTGTCAGTTTAAGAATATGATAAGCAGTACAAAAACAGGAAAAGCCACGTTGACTGTCGCAAAAGGAGCAACTGTTATATCACCCTCAAAGGTTGCCGATATAGAAACAGATTTAGTGGTGGCTGTGACTTCTGCAGGTTACTTACTGATAGTAAAAGCGAGTGAGTTACCGCAACTAGGAAGAGGAAAGGGTAATAAAATTATTAATATTCCTACCAAACTACTTAAAGCAGGAGAGGAGAAAGTAGTTGATATGGTTGCTATGCCTAGTGCAGGGAAGTTGATTATTCATGCAGGGAAGCACTACAAAACATTAACAGGCATGGAGTTAAATGAGTACAAAGGAGAGCGCGGTCGGCGGGGTAAAATGTTACCTAAAGGCTATCAAAATGTCTCAAGACTAGCCGTTGAGTAAGTAGATTGGGTCAGCAATTCCCGCTGACCTGTA
>JAGLDT010000199.1 GCA_023145485.1 Cocleimonas sp.
TAACGCTGTTTAGACATTCTATTTCGATACAGTGCTATTGAAATGGAATTTCCAGATTGCGTTGCCAAATAAGAATTTGGGAACGAGGGAAACACATTGTACAGTTTAAAACCCCAACTCAGGTTCTCCCGCACATGCCTAACCCAACTCTAAATACTCTCGAACAACATACCGACTTTATCCAACGTCATATTGGCACCAATCAAGCCGATATAAAACCCATGTTAGCCACTATCAAGGCTGATTCTATTGATGATTTAGTCAATAGCACTGTGCCTGATAGCATTCGCATTAATAAAGCATTGGAGTTAGGGGAAAGCTGTAGCGAGCAGGAGGCTTTAGCGCAATTAAAGCAGATTGCCGCTGAAAACATCGTGAATACATCCTATATTGGCATGGGGTATTACGATACGTTAGTGCCTGCGGTCATTTTGCGTAATGTATTAGAAAACCCAGGTTGGTATACCGCTTACACACCTTATCAGCCTGAAATTTCACAGGGGCGATTAGAGGGTTTGTTGAATTTTCAGCAAATGGTAATGGATTTAACGGGCATGAATATAGCGAATGCTTCTTTATTGGATGAGGCAACAGCAGCTGCTGAGGCAATGGCGCTATGTCGTCGTTCAAACCGCCTTAAAACCAATAAGTTTTTTATCGCTGAGACATTGCATCCACAAACTATTGATGTATTAAAAACGCGTGCGGAATACCTCGGTTATGAACTCATTATTGGTAATGCAGAAAAAGAACTAGCAGATCATCAAGTATTTGGAGTCATCGTTCAATACCCTGATACTACAGGTAAAGTCGTTGATATTGAGCCCTTAATTGAACAAGCGCATCAGCAAAAAGCATTGGTTTGTGTCGCTACTGATTTAATGAGTTTGGTACTGCTTAAATCCCCTAGTGAAATGGGTGCCGATGTTGTACTCGGTTCAAGCCAGCGTTTTGGTGTACCGATGGGTAATGGTGGCCCTCATGCTGCCTTTTTTGCCACGCGCAATAAGTATAAACGCTCGATGCCAGGGCGCGTCATCGGTGTCTCCATTGATAGCCGTGGCAACCGTGCTTATCGTATGGCAATGCAAACCCGTGAGCAACATATTCGCCGTGAAAAAGCCACTTCTAATATCTGCACCGCACAGGCGTTACTGGCCAATATGGCAGGATTTTATGCGGTTTATCATGGTGAAAAAGGCTTAAAAACCATTGCTAACCGCATTCATCGTTTCACTTCTATTGTTGCCAAGGGATTACAGCAAAGTGGCATAACATTACTCAATAATAGCTGGTTTGATACGCTGATACTTGAGGTCGGTGATCAACAAAATAAAATGTATCAACGTGCTTTAGATGCAGGTATTAATCTGCGCCTAGTGGGTAATCATCAACTTGGTATTAGTCTTGATGAACGTAAAACACGCGCTGATATTGCTAAGCTATTTGACGTATTGCTAGGTACTGAGCATGGGCTGGATATTGATGCATTAGATCAAAACATTATTGATGAATCTTTCAACGGTATTCATACTAATTTGCTAAGACAAGATGAAATTCTTACCCATCCTGTCTTTAATCAGTACCATTCTGAAACTGAGATGCTTCGCTACCTAAAGCGATTAGAAAACAGTGATTTATCACTTACACACGCAATGATCCCACTCGGTTCATGCACTATGAAACTCAATGCCACCAGCGAATTAATCCCTGTGACTTGGCGCGAATTTGCCGATATTCATCCCTTTGCGCCAAAACAACAAACCCAAGGCTACGCTAAACTAATCCAACAATTAGCAAGTTGGTTAGATGAAGTGACAGGCTATGATGCGACCTCATTGCAACCTAATTCAGGCGCGCAGGGAGAATACGCAGGTTTGCTCGCAATTAGAGGCTATCAAAAAAGTATTGGACAAGGGCATCGTCATATTTGTCTTATTCCTAGCTCCGCACACGGAACAAATCCTGCTTCAGCCACCATGCTGAACATGAAAGTGGTGATTGTAAAATGCGATAATGCAGGCAATATTTCCGTCGATGACTTACGCCAAAAAGCAGAACAATACGCAGATGATTTATCTTCACTCATGGTTACCTACCCCTCAACGCACGGTGTATTTGAAGAAGAAATTGTTGAAGTGTGCGATATTGTGCATCAAAACGGTGGGCAGGTTTATTTAGATGGCGCTAACCTCAATGCACAATTAGGCTTATCCAAACCTGGTTTCTTTGGCTCTGATGTATCGCATTTAAACTTACATAAAACCTTTGCTATCCCACATGGAGGCGGTGGCCCTGGTGTTGGTCCTATTGGTGTGAAAAGTCATCTAGCGCCGTTTTTACCCAGCCATTGTATTAACCCCGTTGAAGGTTTAGACCCTACTAATAAAGCCGTTTCCGCAGCACCGTTTGGCAGTGCTGCTATCCTCCCCGTTTCATGGATGTATATGAAACTGCTTGGCGCAGAAGGCTTAAAGCAATCCACAGAAATCGCCATTCTCAACGCAAATTACATAACCGAACGCCTAGCCGAACATTACCCTGTCCTTTATCGCGGTAAAAAAGGACGCGTTGCCCATGAGTGCATTATCGATATACGTGACATAGAAACCGAATCAGGCATCAATAACGAAGACATCGCCAAACGCCTTATTGACTACGGTTTTCATGCACCCACCATGTCATTCCCCGTTGCTGGTACGCTAATGATTGAACCCACAGAATCCGAATCAAAACAAGAAATTGATCGTTTTTGTGATGCTATGATTGCCATTCGAGAGGAAATTAAACAAGTACAATCAGGCGAATGGACAGTAGAAAATAATCCACTTCGTAACGCACCCCACACCATGCTAGACCTTACTGAAAACTGGGATAGACCTTACTCACAACATATCGCCATTTTCCCAAAAGGTGTCTCTACACAGCATAAATACTGGCCTACGGTTAATCGGGTAGATAATGTTTATGGCGATCGTAATTTGATATGCTCTTGTCCGAGTATTGAAAATTATCAGTAACTAACGTGTAGGGTGCACTTAAATACAAATCGAAGCATATAAAACCACACTATTTGTATATAAACATCCTACAGAGAAGTACCTAAGCAGAATTAATCTAATAATTTTGCAATAGGTACTTATATTCAATATCAAGCTTCTAAGGAAACAATATGGCAGGCAGTGGCAATACAGGTTTAACCCGCATCATTAAAGCTTTTGGTTTTTCCATGCAAGGCTTAAAAGCGGCCTATAAGCATGAAGAAGCATTTCGTCAAGAGATCGGACTATTAATAATCACCCTCCCCTTAGCACTCTGGCTAGGAGAAACGGGGGTTGAAAAAGCATTGCTAATTGGCAGTATCTTATTATTGCTGATTGTAGAAATACTTAACTCTGCCATTGAGGCAACTGTTGATCGCTTTGGTGGAGAAATGCATGAGCTTTCGGGTCGTGCAAAAGATATGGCATCGGCAGGGGTATTTTTAGCGATGATAAATGCTGGAATCATCTGGTTGCTAGTCTTGTTTTTTTAGTCATTATTAGAACAGCAATAATCGTTATTTCTTCCCTGTTTAAATCATTTTTTGATAATTAAATCGATTCTGCGGTTATTTCTACGTCCCCGTTTGGTTTTATTGCTAGCTATCGGCTCTTGATCTCCCACACCTTCAATCTGAATCCGCTTTCGATCAATACCGAGATCAATCAAGGCTTTTTTCATACTCCCGCTACGCATCAAAGAGAGAATGGAATTCTTTTGAGAGGAACCTTTATTATCTGAATGCCCTCGAATCGAAATATGAATATCTTTGTAAGTATTCAATAAAGCTGCGGCTTCCGCTATTTGAATATTAGACTGTTTATCCAATGTTTCAGAACCAGAGGGAAAAGAAACTCGATCAAAAATAATAGGCTTCCCAACTATTTTATTTTCAATCGCTTGTTGAAAGATATAACTAAAGCCCGTAGTGGAAATTTTCACATCGGCGCCATTAGGGAGTTTATAGAGAATCTGATCAGATGTTTTTTGCGACTTCTGCAAGGCAACGATTGCTTCCTCTTTTTGTTTTTGAGTTAGCGGGGAGTCAACCTTCACCTGAGTATCCTCTTTATTAGTCTTACCGACTATATCAACAACAGCCTGCTGTTGAGGTAGGTCTGAATTGTCTTGAAGAGGAGAGTTTAGCTGAGAAGAGGGATTGGAACCTTTATCTGAATCTTCATTTTGAAGTGAGGGTTCAACAGTCTGTTGATTTTCTTGACTCATACCCACGTTATCAGCTTGCAAGCTAACCAAAGGGGGCGATGTTGTTGTAAAGCTGGGTAACCAACTGTCTTTATTGAAACTCAGGCTCCCCAATAAAAACAAATAAAGAAGCCCAAAAAATAGAATCGCTATTCCTGAGATAAAATACCTCTGTAAGGTTCTATTGCCTTTATCCTTTGACATTATTTTCTTCCTTTATCGTTATCATTTAATTAATTTTAAATGACCACAAAATTTTAAGCAAAGAAGAAAATGTATATTTATCATAAATTAAGCACCGTTTATAGGAATGCTTAATTTATTTTTTAAAAATTAATCGATACCTCCGTCAAACTCATTTTAGCAAGTTCAACAAAAGTATCCTTTCTCTAATACATTTTGAACTGATCAATGTATTCGTTAGCGATTACGCACAAAACGACGAATTTCTGCTACATGACGACGACTCACTTCTAGCTCATCTTCAATCTGATCAATTGTTACACGCACACGCCCAATAGGTGTTTTTGCCAAGCCTGTAATACGACTTTTAGCAACTAAGGCATTGCGATGAATACGAATAAAACGCTGTGAAAGATCCGATTCCAGTGATTTTAGTGACTCCTCAATAATTACCTCACCTTTTTTGTGACGAACCGTCACATACTTCTGATCCGCTTGGAAGTAGTAAACGTCTTCGATTGGAATTAATTCCAGATTTCCACGCATACGCGCACAAATATGCTTACGTGTAGGTCCTGTGTCTTCATTATCGTCCAGAATTTCTGTCCGTTGTACTCTATTTAATGATTTTGCTTGCTCAAGACTTTTTAATAGTTGTTCTTGTCTTAT
>JAGLDT010000002.1 GCA_023145485.1 Cocleimonas sp.
TGTACGGAAAAACTTGACCACTACATATCTCCTAGATGGGGTGAAAAAATAAAGTATAGGTTTTTTCACCCCACTTATTTACTCCTAGTTTTTCGCGGTTTGTGGCGAACTATTACGAACAAAAAAATAATAGAACAGACACAAAAAAGCCCGCTAGACTGCGGGCTTATCGACTTTTTCGAACCGTTACGAACGATAACGAATTCTTATATTGGTGCCGATGGCCGGAGTCGAACCGGCACTGCTTGCGCAACACGCCCCTCAAGCGTGCGTGTCTACCAATTTCACCACATCGGCATATTCTTTATGTCACCCTACGTTATTGAGGAACATCAGCAGGTGCTGTTGTTTCTTTTGCAGGGTTTTCAATAGTAGCTGGTGGAACGTCAGCAGGAGTAGCTCCTTCTTTTGTTGGTGCTACCATCTTGGTCTCAGTTTTTTCAGGGTTTCCAACATTGGTTGGTACATCTGAAGGTGCTACGGGTTCAGCTATTGGGGCGGGTTTTATTTTTCTTGGTTGTTCTATAGGTACAACGGTTTTATCTGCAGAGAAGGTATTTGAGTCTCCACGATGTGCTACTAGCCATGCTAATGCTAATGAATTAGCAAAAAAGACAGCAGCTAATACTCCCGTAGAACGGCTGAGGAAGTTACTTGAACCACGTGAACCAAAAACTGTTCCTGATGAACCGCCACCGAAAGCTGCACCTGCATCTGCTCCCTTGCCATGTTGTATTAAGACAAGACCAATAATCGACAAGGCTACGATGATCTGGACAATAAGTAAAATATTGTAAACAAACATAATTATAGTTTTTCTAAGTGTTTATAAAAAGATTAGCCAGCTTTACAAATGGCTAGAAAATCCTCAGGCTTTAGTGATGCGCCACCAATTAGGCCACCATCAATATCTGCCATTCCAAGTAAGTCATTTGCATTGCCAGCATTCATACTGCCACCGTATAAAATTTGTACTTTATTAGCGATATCAGCATCCATTGTTGCTATCTTCTCACGGATAAATTTGTGAACATCCTGTGCTTGCTCTGGTGTTGCTGTCATCCCTGTCCCGATAGCCCATACTGGTTCGTAAGCTATAACAGCATCTGCTAAAGATTCGACACCTTCTTGGTCAAGAACAGCGTCGAGTTGACGAGCAACCACTTCTTCTGTAATGCCTTGCTCTCTTTCTTCTAATGACTCACCAAGACAGAGGATAGGTGTCATGCCTGCATTTCTTGCTGCTGCATATTTATTAGCAGTATCCGCATCTTGCTCACCATAAATGCTACGACGTTCTGAGTGACCAACAATAACGTATTGACAGGAAAAGTCATTCAGCATAGAAGCTGAAATCTCACCTGTATACGCTCCTGCTTCATATTCAGAAATATTCTCTGCGCCAAAACCAATGTCACTATCTACGAGTTGCTCAGAGACCAAAGGAATATAAATAGAAGGCGCGCAAACAACAACTTTAGTATTTTCAACATCTGACATTCCCGCAGAAATACCACTTAATAAGGATTGAATGCTTTCTTTTGAACCATTCATTTTCCAGTTTCCAGCAACCAGTGTCTGACGCATTTTAATTACCCCTAAATCTGTTGTTATAGAAGACTCATTAAATCTTCCGTTAAAATTCAATCGCGGAAGCCTACAGTTTGCTAACGCAGAATGCAATTTTTTTGTTGCTTTTAATGGATTTTATAGAACAAATCTGACAGATTCCCCAGACTCTGACTAAATAGCGGTAAGACATGATGATAAATGAAGATAAATCAAAGAGTAAATATTGGGGATTAGGTGCGACAATTGCCTTTAGTTTATTAATACTATTAGCATTTATCGCAACCCAGACGATTACTTTTATACTTTATGCTAGGAATAAATTTTCTGAACATCCCTCAACAGACGAGATTACTTTTTTTAATTCATTATTAAGTAACGGTGATGCAATCAGTATCGTTGAAATTTCTGCAACCATTGTGGGAATAGCAATAACGTTTCTGTTTATTCTTTTGCATAAACGACAGAGTATTGAAGAGTATCTTCACCTTTATCCTATTAGCATTAGCAATTTATTGAAATACTTAACTATCATGCTAATTGCTCTTGTTTTTATGGGTATCGCTTCCTCATTAACAGACCACCCTACCCCGCAAATAATGCTTGATATTTATCATAGCGCCAAACAACCTGCTTTACTAATTTTTGCACTGATTATTGCGGCACCTTTTTTTGAAGAAATTTTATTTCGTGGTTTTTTATTTGAAGGTTTACGGCATTCATCCGTTGGTTTTGTCGGTGCAGCAATGATTACATCTGCAGTATGGGCTGGTATCCATCTGCAGTATGGTCTATATGAGATAGTGACTATCTTTTTCATTGGCTTAATTTTCGCCTACGCCAAGGCAAAAACAGACTCACTTTATATTCCTATTGCGATGCATTCTTTTATGAATTTTGCGGCAATAGTGGAAATTGAGTTAAATTTAGGCTAAATATAGTATTTGCATTGATCCCACCAAATTTATGCTGGCTGTGCAAAACACTTTAAAAAATAAAATATAATGAGAGAATAACATCGAATGAACTACAGCTTACTCACATCCACTAATCCTGCTGAAATAAAATCTGACTGCATCGCAGTTTCAATTTTTACTAATAAACAGTTATCAACAGCAGCAAGGCAACTGGATAATGCCATTGATGGCATTATTAGCAAGTTTCTAAGTATTGCTGATTTTTCAGGTAAGTGTGGACAGTCTCATTTGCTTTATACAAATACGGGGCAATGCTCCTGTATACTGTTAGTAGGCTGTGGCAAAGAAAATGAGTTTAATCAGGAAACAGCTTGTACTGTGATTAAGAAAGCGAGTAAAAAAATAGCAGAGACTTCAGCTAAACATGCAACGCTTTTTTTATTAGACACCTTATCTGAGCGAATTATTTGTGAGCAATCAATGCGACAAAGTATTTTGACTTTTTCGGATAGTATCTACAGCTTTAACAAATACAAGAGTACACCTAAAGAAGAAGCAAAACTTGAACAAGTTTGCATGGCCTTTACTACCGAGCCACCCTGCGATGTTACTAAGATGCTAGCAGAGGGTAAGGCAATTGCAAAAGGTATGCATTTATCACGAGATCTTGCCAATCAACCTGGGAATGTTTGCACACCTACCTTTATGGCTGAAACAGCACAGTCACTTGGTCGTCAATATGACTCGATTAGTGTTGATGTTCTTGATGAGGATGATATGCAAGCACTTGGCATGGGCGCTTTTCTTTCTGTTAGCAAGGGAAGCAAAGAGCCAGGAAAAATGATTGTATTGCATTATAAAGGTACCGACAACTCAAACCGACCGATTGCTCTAGTTGGTAAAGGGGTGACTTTTGATACAGGTGGGATTTCTCTCAAACCTGGTTCCAATATGGATGAAATGAAGTTTGATATGTGTGGTGCAGCGAGTGTTATGGGGACAATAAATGCTTGCGCTGAAATGCAATTGCCAATTAATCTAGTAGCGGTATTAGCGACAGCAGAGAACATGCCGAGCAGTCAGGCAACTAAACCTGGCGATATTGTCACCTCAATGTCAGGGAAAACCATTGAGGTGCTAAATACCGATGCAGAAGGCAGGTTAGTACTTTGTGATGCGTTGACCTATGTCGGTCGTTATAATCCTGAGATTGTCATTGATACTGCAACACTAACGGGCGCTTGTGTCGTTGCCCTAGGTCATCATATTAGTGCTGTATTAGCTAATAGTGATGAGCTTGCCAGAGACCTCATTGATGCTGGAAATGAAATTAATGATAAAACATGGCAATTGCCAATGAATGAGTCCTATACCAAACAGCTTAAAAGTTCGTTTGCAGATTTGGGGAATATTGGAGGTCCAGGTGCTGGGGCGATTACCGCTGGATGTTTTTTAAGTAAATTTGCCGAAGATTATGAATGGGCGCATATCGACATTGCAGGAACGGCATGGAAAGGGAAAAATGCAACAGGTCGTCCTGTCCCTCTTTTGTCACAATACCTTATTAATAAAGCCAGCAATTGATTTTAATGACCAAAATTAATTTTTATGCAGGAAAAAGCAATACACTACGTGGCAGAATACTCTTGGCCTGCCGCATAGTGCAAAAGGCACGAGAGCATAAATTGCAGGTGCATATTCATACCGATGGTTACAACACCACAAAACAAATGGATGAGATGCTTTGGATATGGAATGACACCAGCTTTATTCCCCATATCAGTGATATTACAACCGATCTTGCGGGTACTTTTGAGGAACCTGTTAGTATTGGTAGCACCTATCCACCCATGACCCATTTTGATTATCTTATTAATCTTTCTAATCAAACACCTGGCTTCTTTTCCCGCTATCAAACGGTAGCTGAGATTATCGATCAAAGTGAAACAATATTGACCGCTGGTCGTGAACGTTATTCATTTTATAAAAACAAGGGCTATACTCTAAATTATTATCAGCTTTAGAGTATATTTCCCCCGATTATGTCTAGCCCAGATAACCCTACATTAATCCCCGTTATATCCGACCTTGTCGTTCCGGGTGATCCGCTTCTTAAAAAAGAGGCCTATGAAAAAATGTCCGCAGAATCCGCTTATGCAGATAACTTAAATCAACGTATTAATGAGTTAGAATCTGCGATTGGGCAAGATGATATGACATCACTTAGTCGCGCCTATGCGATTCGAGAAGAAGCGAGCCGTGCTAAGTATCATAAAAGTGATTATTCTGATGATCAATCGGAGAGTCAAGATGAATCAATAACCGACACAGAAATTAAGAGCGATTCAACGCAAAAATAACTAAAAATACTTCTGCAACTCAATCTGAATAAAGCCATCTTTTTTGATATTACTCAGCGGATCTTTATCATCAATATCCATATAGGTTTGTGCTTCTATATTGAGTTTTAAGCCGTTAGCAATACGGCGACTGCCTTCCACTCGAAACACTTTGCTCTGATTATTTAAATCAACAAAAGTGCCTGCTAAAAACTCGGTTGCATCCACATCATTTAAACTAAAGCGCGCACCAAGAAATAGATCATTCTGAAAGGGGGCGTTAAGTACCTTACCACGCGAGTCATGGTGATATTCTGCTAACAAACCAAGATCTGCGCCACTGTCAGTAATCGCGGGGAGTGCATATTCAAAGCCACCTACTACGGCATTATAGTTTTCTTGTTTCGTTTCTCTATTAACCGCTTCAAGCTTCCACAGCCATGCCTCACCTGTGTATTGTAAGTCTAAACCAACCTGTGTTAGTAAGGGATAATGCTGTTTTAGTACACCGTTGGCTAAGTCTGGCGTTAATTGAGGCGCACGTGATGTACCATCGAAATAGCTTAACCCTACTTCTATTTCATCAAAGGTGTGGTTTAAGCGCACCGCATAGTCAATATGCTTCTCTTTTTGCGAGGATTCATAGCTTATATCATTCGTATCAACGGGGAATCCACCCCGAAAACGTCCTTTAGTACCTGCAAAGGTGCGTTCACGAAAATAAGGTAAAAGATAAAAACTAACCGCGCCATCATCACTAATATGACTCACTTTGAACATCGGTTGTCCCAGCTTATCTTCACCATCCGCCCCTTCTATAGCATCCGTTTGATTAATAATATCCACTAGATGCTGGGATTCAGTGACGCCCCAGAAGACTTTGCTAATACCCGCCTGAAACTCCCAGTCACCTTTTGCTACGGTTAAATCAAGCTGACGAATATCACCATGAGTACGTTTAGGGTCTTTTTCATCCCAACGATAAAATGGAATAAAGGTAAATACATTATGATCATTATCCCATTTGTGCTTGTATTCAGGCTGTAGACTTAAGGATAATCCTCCTGCTTTTTGCCCTGTATAAGCGGCATCATCAAGAAAATAACGTCCTTCAAGGCTCACGTTCCCAGAAAAATCGCCTGCCTGTGAAAAGACAGGTGCTAATAAGCCTATCGATACTATTATATTTCTGTAGTGTTGTTTCATAACCATCGTCTCACACGCGCTTTATAATCAAGATATTCCTGCCCAAACTTCTTTTCTAGGATTTCTTCCTCTGGAATGATTTGTTGCGTTGTTATTAGCAACATAAATAAAGGTAACATCAGGAACGGTGTTACCCCCCCCAACCAAATGGCATAGCCTAATAAAACAGTCAGCAAGCCAACATACATAGGGTTACGGCTAAACCGATATAAGCCTGATGTGACAATCTTGCTTGAACGTTCTGGTTTCATTGGATTCGCGGTAGTATGCGAACGGACAAATAGCAACAACGACCAAAGGTCAAAACTAAAAGCAACCGCCATTAAAACCAGACCTGCAATATTCCATGAGGGTGAAATCCAGTCAGTAATCGGTATAAAGTGATTAAGTAACCACATTAAAATACCTAAGCTGATAGCATACACTGGAGGTGGGATTTTTAGTTTAAGCATAGTGGGGGGGGTCTATTGTTTTAGAGGCTCCAACGCATTGATGCTGTCAGTACTTCAGAACCATCATCAGCACCCGTATTAAAATTAAGTCCAAGTGTGGTGCTGTTTGAATACTTATAAAGTAAGCCAAGCCCAAAAATGGTATCCGATACGGGCACACTTGGTTTATCGATACGCGCAATTAATTCCATGTCATCAGTCAATCTTTTTCTGAGTCCAAGCGCAAGAGCACGTCCACTTTCATCGCTTTTACTATTTTCACCTGCCATTGTCGCACTAGCATGGGTATTAAGTAATAAAAGTTCAGCAAATAAATCTGTTTGCTCCATATAATCATTAAGACTAAGGTGATATCCAAGCCCTAGTGAGTAATCTTTCCTTTTATATTTATCAGGTGCTTTATGCTTTGAACGAACGCTAAAAGAATAATTAGTAAGAATATTGACATGATCATAAATATCATAAGAAGTAGATAATGTGAGTCCTCCTTTAGCATCCGTATTATTGGAAAAATAATAACCAATTTGAGCATAATCATAATTAAAATTATTAGCATTAGTACGACTTTCTGCATTGGCATTAAAACATGACAAGGCTAAAATACTGGATACAAACAGTGGAAATATTTTCATTGCTATCTCTCTCTTATCGATTCATTTAATTTCAGATAATCATTATATTACATAATATTCCCTAATACTTTTTTCAATGACGATTTTTAGGATAGAGAAGCAATAGTTAACTATTAATTCAAACGTGGAACAGGAAAGCGTAAATTAGGTTATTTCGCTACAAACCCAACCCCTAACTTTACCGACGTTTAGAACACCCTTATCTGGCAAGCGCATTTTTATTAAAATCACGCTTGCTTAAACCCGTACGAAATTTGTAGTTTGTCCAACGTAATACGGTACTTTTTCCTGTTAGATGATTTTGCATATTCATTATGCTAGGTCGCCAGTATTTTCCTAAGTATTGTTGGTAGCCTGATGAAGTGAGTGTTTTCATCTTACTTCCTTTGCGGTCATAAAACTCAACCTTGACAGGACGATACTCTTTGGCATCCATCCAGCCAATTTGTTTACTATAGCCTGAATATTTATAAGCAGG
>JAGLDT010000020.1 GCA_023145485.1 Cocleimonas sp.
CCAATCTCTTGAATCTGCCCACTTTGCTCATCACCCAATAACTCACCTGCACCACGTATTTCAAGATCATGTGAGGCAAGGGTGAAACCTACTCCAAGTTCTTCAAGTGATTCGATGGCTTCTAAACGCTTTTGTGCATCTGCTGTCATAATCTGTTCATCAGGTACAATCAGATAAGCATAAGCTTTATGGTGTGAGCGTCCAACGCGTCCACGTAGTTGATGCAGTTGAGCCAAGCCTAATTTATCGGCTCTATTGATAATAATGGTATTTGCCGTGGGTACATCAATGCCACTTTCAATAATGGTGGTCGCCACTAGCACATGAAAACGTTGATGATAAAAATCCTTCATTATGCCTTCGAGTTCTTTCTCTGACATTTGACCGTGAGCAAAACGCACCTCTGCATGAGGGAGGTAGTCATTAAGCTTATCGGTCATTTTTTGGATGGTTTTAACTTCATTATGCAACACATAAATCTGACCGCCCCGTGACAATTCACGTGCACAGGCTTCTTGAATCAATGCTTTATCCCATTCTTTAACAAAGGTTTTAATCGCATGGCGCTGCGCAGGGGCTGTGGCAATAATACTGAGATCACGTAAACCCGATAGTGACATATTTAAGGTACGAGGAATTGGCGTAGCGGTCATAGTGAGCATATCAACATTAGCACGTAGCTTTTTGAGTTGTTCTTTATGGCGTACACCAAAACGATGTTCTTCGTCGATAATGACTAGCCCTAAATCTTTAAACTGAATGTCTTTTGATAATAGTTTGTGAGTGCCAATCACAATATCAATTCGCCCTACTTTTAACCCAACTAATGTTTCTCTGGTTTGTTTTGGGGTGCGAAAGCGTGATAGGGTTTCGATTTCAAACGGCCAGTCTGCAAAACGGTCTCGGAAGTTTTGCGTATGTTGTTGAACCAATAAGGTCGTTGGGGCAATAATAGCAACTTGCTTACCGCCATTAGCAGCAAGAAAAGCAGCACGCATGGCAACTTCGGTTTTACCAAAGCCTACATCGCCACAAACGACTCGATCCATTGGACGAATCGACTCTAAATCGTCTTTAACTGCTTCAATTGCCTTTGCTTGGTCAGGCGTTTCTTCAAATGGAAAAGCATCTGAAAAGGCTAAGTAATCTAATTCATCCACATCATAGGCATGACCTTCTAACGCTGCACGTCGTGCATTGATTTCTAATAATTCAGCAGCAATATCATGCGCGCGCTTGGCTGCTTTTTTACGAATTTTATCCCATTGTTCCGTGCCCAGTTTATGCAGTGGGGCTTTTTCAGGGCGAGCACCGCTATAACGACTAATAAGATGTAAAGAGGCGACTGGCACATACAACTTATCGCCTTTGGAGTACTCTAACGTAATAAATTCTTGCTCAATGCCCGCAGCTTCCAGCTTTTTCATACCTAGATAGCGACCAATACCATGTTCTTCATGTACGACAGGCGAACCTTCATGCAGATCGGTCAAATTACCAATAATGGCTTCTGCATCACGGGTTGCCTTGCGCTTACGACGACGTTCTTGTTGGATTTTTTGCCCAAAGATTAAACCTTCGGGAATAATAGCTAACTCGCCTTCCTGTTCTTCATTTTTAAGCCATAGACCGTCTTCCAAAGGCGCAATAGTGACACTTAAACGACTACTACCTTGCAAAAAATTCTGCCAGTCATTACTGGTACTAGCAAGATATTGATGATCTCGTAATAGACCTAGCAGGTTCTCACGTCGTCCCGCTGACTCTGCAGTAAATAGAATGCGTCCTTGATGTATCGCCATAAACTGGCGTAATAAGAGAAGCGGTGAGTCAGCGCGGGCTTGTAGTAATAAAGAAGGTAATACATGAGTCGGGTAATTATAGCTTTCTTCAACACCCTCCTGCTCGAAGCTATAGGTCTTTATTGTGCGAAGTTTATTAAAGGCACTTTGTAGTTGCTCTGCACTTAAAAATAACGCATTCGGTTCAAGCAAAGGGCGCTCAATATCATGACGACGTTGTTCATAACGTTCCGCAATGCTATCACTAAACTTTTCTGCTGCTCCGTGTATGTCACTACTATGAATCAGCAAAGTTTTTTCTGGTAAATAATCAAAGAGTGTCGCGGTTTTCTTAAAGAATAAAGGTAAATAATACTCAATGCCAGCGGGTGGGTTGCCATTGCCAACATTATCATAAATTTGGCTACGGGCTAAATCACCACCGAGCTGTTCAGCATAGTTGGTACGAAAGGTTTGAATACCCTCAGAGTTCAGTGGAAATTCTTGTGCAGGCAATAAATTAATGCGATCTAATTGCTTTATGGTCAACTGATCTTCAGGATTAAAACTACGAATCGAGTCCACTTCATCATCAAATAAATCAATACGAATCGGGTGATTGCTACCCATTGGAAAAAGATCAATCAGAGAACCTCGCGTTGCATATTCACCATGCTCCATGACCTGAGTGACATGACGATAACCCGTTTCCTCCAGTTGAAGGCGCATTAGCTCAATGTCTAAGGTATCCCCTTTTTCTAATAAAAACGTATTAGCACGAATATAATCCGTCGGTGCTAAACGATGCATTAGGGTCGCAACGGGGACAATTAGTACGCCATGCTGAGTCGATGATAACTGATACAATGTTTTCAAACGCTCAGAAATAAGGTCTTCATGGGGCGAAAACACATCATAAGGCAATGTTTCCCAGTCAGGAAAAATATGAATATTTTCAATATCAGAAAAAAAACGTAAATTAGCTTCCACTTGATAGGCGCTATGGCTATCAGTGGTTACTAATAAAATCAACCCTTTGTATTCCTTTGCCGTGTTAGCAATCAATAGGTCTTTCGCACAGCCGTGCAACTGCCCCCAGTTAATAAGATTTTTTTGTTTTTCTGGATAGATTGGATTTATGATAGAATAAGCCATTACCTTATACTCTTGATTGACTTTATTTGAAGGGACGAAATTGTACTATTTTGCTTACTTTCTTGCGATGTTATTTATCCCTAAATGGTTTATTATGGGACAGAAAACATTAAGGTAAGGTTCATCTATTCGCCGGTCATTATAGCTATACTATCTCAAAAAGATTATTATTAAGCATATGATTTACTTATATAAAAAAAAAGGATTTGGTTTTGGCTGTTGAGCAATCTATTTTGGAGTTAAAAGGTGAGATGTTGATGCTAAACGTATTGCGTTTACAAGAGGTCAATATCGATCATATTGAAGTTGCATTGCAACAAAAGCGTAATGAAGCACCGATGTTTTTTATTCAAAGCCCTATTGTAGTCGATTGCTCTGATATAGAAGAAGAACAGAGTAAATTACTTGATTTACAGGCATTGAGACGAATTTTAATTAAAATGGACTTTGTTCCTATTGGTTTACGTGGGCTTTCTAACCCAATGTTAGCAACGTCTATGACCACTGGCTGGAATGTATTGCGTTCACCCGCAAAAAGATCCTCTAAGCTAAAACAAACAACAAATATTTCCGCCAATCAGCTTAATTTAAAGACTAAGAATAATCAGGATGAGGCAATAGTCACCATTGCTAAACCTGAATCAAACGATGTAATAACAAAAATAGCCCCCCCCCTTGTAACACTAGGAATGACTGTTGATCGCCCCGTGCGTTCTGGTCAACAGGTTTATGCAAAAAATGGCGATTTGATTGTCTTATCACAGACAAGTGCAGGCTCCGAAATAATGGCTGATGGTTCGATTCATGTTTATGGTCCATTGCGTGGGCGTGTACTTGCTGGTGTTAAAGGTGATAAAACAGCCCGTATTTTCTGCCGTTCATTAGAAGCAGAGTTGATTGTAATTGCTGGTTGCTATCAACTGCTTGATGAAAGTAAAACCGATTTAAAAGGAAAGCCTGCAATGATCCGTTTAGAAGATGAAAAATTAATTATAGAATCACTAGATTAAGTTTTTGGAGAATACAGTTGAGTAAAGTAATTGTTGTTACATCAGGGAAAGGTGGCGTTGGCAAAACAACCACTAGTGCCGCATTTGCAGCGGGACTAGCCAGTAAAGGGCATCGGACTGCTGTTATTGATTTCGATGTGGGGTTGCGTAATCTTGATTTAATTATGGGAGTGGAGCGACGAGTTGTTTATGATTTTGTCAATGTTATTAATGGCGAGGCAACATTACGTCAGGCATTAATTAAAGATAAGCGGGTTGATAATCTCTATATTTTGCCCGCATCACAGACGCGCGATAAAGAAGCATTGACAGAAGACGGCGTTGAGAGTGTTATCAATGAGCTAAAAGAGGATGGCTTTGACTATATTATCTGTGACTCTCCCGCTGGCATCGAAAAAGGTGCGTTTATGGCACTTTATTTTGCTGATGAAGCCATTGTTGTCACGAATCCTGAAGTTTCCTCCGTGCGTGATTCAGATCGGATATTGGGAATATTACAGAGTAAATCTCGCGCGGCCATTAATGGCGAAATCGTAAAAGAACATCTTGTCATTACCCGTTACTCTCCTGATCGTGTTGATAATGGCGACATGATCAGTCTTGAAGATATTGTCGATATTTTATCCGTTCCATTATTAGCCGTTATTCCTGAGTCTGAATCTGTATTGCAAGCCTCAAATAGTGGTATTCCCGTTATTATGAATGTAAAGAGCAAAGCTGGACAGGCCTATATGGATATGTCCGCTCGTTTTCTTGGTGAAGAGGTTCCACATCGTTTTCTAGATGTTCAAAAGAAAGGCTTCTTTAAGAAGCTATTCGGATAGGAGTACATCATGGGATTATTTGATATCTTTAGGCGGCATAGAAAAAAGAACACCGCCAATCTTGCAAAAGAACGCTTGCAGATATTAATTGCACATGAGCATGCAAGGAGAGATGGCGCTCCTAATTATCTACCTAAAATGCGTGATGAAATTGTAGATGTTATCCGCAAGTATGTCTCTGTCGATGAAAGTGGCGTTAATGTTAATATTGAAAAAGGCGAGGATTATGATGTGTTGGAATTGAACATTGCTTTGCCTGAGCGAAAATAGTCCTATCGTTTTTGAAGCCAGTATTCAGCTATTTTTCTCAAATCTTCGGTTTTAAATGGTTTTATAAGAACGTCATTCATGCCATTTTTGAGACAATGCTGAAGCTCATTAAGCGTTGTATGCGCTGTTAATGCGATAATAGCAGCAATTCAGGGCTTAGGATACC
>JAGLDT010000200.1 GCA_023145485.1 Cocleimonas sp.
AGAGCATTCAAGCTGGGACAAAAAGTCAAGTTAGAGTTCGGGTGTTATTGAATCCTCAGTCCTAAGGAGTCTCCAAGTAATTAAGTTTCTCCCTGTACCCAAATTCCTATTTGGGTACATTACGATGGAAATGCCATTTCCATCGTAATGTACTGCATCGAAATGGCACTTGGTAACGAGAGATTGCTCGCTGACATTCTTATTATTTCCCACCACGATAACCGCCCGAGCTGTATCCTGAACTATATCCAGAGGAACGATACCCACTTGAGGAGGATGAGGAGCGACTGCCTGAGCGTACACTAGCAAGAGGCGCTGGTTCTTCATAGTTAACTTCTTGCATTCCCGCATTGCTATAGGTCATGGTTGCGGCAACTAATGTTAAGCCTACAAACAAGAACAACATCGATCTAATCATTAATCTTCCACCAATTTCCAGCGTTGACTTTCAAAGCTACGGCGAGAAAAACTGCTAATCAGGATGGCCGCTAGACTAAACAGTAATAACCAAAAGAAATAACGGGAGCCAACGTGATTTTCTGTAATCACTAGCTTTACTTTTTTAACAGGCAATTGTGTATTAGCTGAAAAACTCAGGGTGTAAATCCCTGCTTTGGGTACTTCAAAGCTTGCTTCTACGCTACGAATGCGTTTGTCAATACGGTATTCACTTGTTTTAGCATTGTTTTTTCCTAGATTGATAATTGTTTTCCCTGTAGCTCGTTGTTTGACTCTGGCATTTAATAACGCGTTTGCATTATGTGTATTAAGTGTCAGTAAGATGAGATGGTTGGGTTTGGAAATGGAAAATTCATAGCTTGATTGAACCTGTCCATTGCCTGTGTTTTTCATCACAACAGGTTTTACCATCACGCTACTCCCTTGCATAAAAATCAAGATAGCGAAGCTAATAATAAAAAAAACAAAGGCAAAAGGTTTGGCCACTTTTGCTAATGGTTGCAAAAATTTTGATTTGTAACGTTGTAGCCGATGTATTGGGGCAACGGGATAGTGCTTTGAAATATTAAACTGTTGTTTAATTTCAGTTGCCTCAATATATTCACCGAAGTAATACTCTGTTTCATACTTATTACGTTCTTCTGAAAATAGATAGGGTGGGTCAATCGCTTCAGCTAATGAGGTTGTATCCCCCATACGAGCAATCCATGTTAATTCACCGGCAACATAGGTAATTTTGGCATTAAATTTTTCATAAAAAAGAAAGGTCTGTTGCTTCATTTTAACCTTTGCCCTGCGTTTAAGAGTCCATAAACTTTTATTGGGTAAATTTCGTGTACGGCGTAAAAACACCCAATGCCCTGTTTCATAGACTAACCAAGCATAGCCATGGGTGGGAGAAAAGACTTGATAATCAATCCAAGAGTCTCCCTCAGCGTACCATTCAATCATACCAACGACAGTAAAGGGCACACCTTTAAGCTTACCTTGATCACCTGTTTTTAGGGGGGAATGAGACGGTGGTTGTTGCTCTGAAAACTTAGCTAATACGCTGAACTCATCCTGTGGATTCATCACCGCACCACAATACTCGCAGGTTAGGCTTTTAATTTTATGCCCTGCATGTAATTTAAGAGGTGCACCGCAACTGGTGCAATTAATACTGCGTATCTTTGACTCGCTCATCCTTCTACCTGTATTTCAAACGGATCAGCCCAATGACCTTTAAATGCTTTTATTTTTTTCTCAAAAAATTCCAATGAAAATAATTCAGCCCCTGGTTTAGACAGGTGTACATAGTTAAAGCTTTCGCCCTGATAGAGTAATTCAGGTAACTCCCCTTCAAAACCATCGCAAACGGCATGACCACGTTCAGTGACAAGCCAACCCTGTGTTTCATTACCCAGTTGATAATGATCAAAACTAATATTTTCAGGTGTAGCGACTTGTCGTTCAAAGGCAAAATCGCCTTCATCAACGGTGACCCAAAGACCATTACCTGCATTATTAATCACCCACCACTCATCCCAAAAACCGTTGTCATATTGATAACGAGCATGACCAACAGGCAGATAAGATTGTTTTTCATAATTAAAAGGTTGCTGTAGCTGCACTAAGCTGGCTTCCTCTGATAAGACCGATTGCTTACCAATCAATTTTACCGCCTCATCTTCTAGAAAGATGGTTGAACCACAATGCTCACAAGCACGTAATTTACTATGGCGGAAGTTTAAGGCTAAGGCACTGCCACATTGAGGGCAGTTGATATTGTTTTGGTACATATTATTATTGTCATTATTAGATTTTATATTTGATAAAATAGTCTACAAATAATTTTCTTAGGAATGTGCATGTTCCTTAATAATCATAGCAGAAAACAAACGAAAAAATAGCAATCTCGTTTATTTTTTTTGTATTGTTAATACCACACAGTTTCATAATGAAATGACGGATGTAAAAGTTTATAGTGCTCGTTATCTGACATCATTATAGTAGACCTAATCATCTATGGCTGGACATATTCCTCAAGACTTTATCGACGGCTTACTCACACGAGTTGATGTGGTTGATATTATTAATACGCGCGTTCCACTCAAAAAAAAAGGGCGAGAGTACACTGCTTGTTGTCCCTTCCATAATGAAAAAACACCCTCTTTCACCGTTAGTACCAGTAAACAATTTTATTACTGTTTCGGCTGTGGGGCGCATGGTAGTGCGATTTCATTTCTTATGGAATATGACCATATGGACTTTGTTGAGGCAATAGAAGCCCTAGCGTCGCAACTGGGTTTAGAGGTGCCAAGAGAAGGAGGGGCGCAAACTCCTAAGAAAATCATCAGTAAAGATTTGTACACTTTAATGCAGGATGCCAGTGAGTATTATCAGTTGCAACTCAAGGGGTCGAAAACGGCTAAACAGTATTTGGAGGATCGAGGGCTAAGTGATGAAATAAGTACACGCTTTATGCTCGGTTATGCACTTGCTGGCTGGGATCATGTTCTTAAGTATTTAGGGCATTCTTATACTCCCACACAAATGATCGATACAGGTCTGGTGATAGAGAAAGACAAGGGTGGGGGCTATGACCGTTACCGTGATCGGATTATGTTTCCTATTCGTAACCGTAAAGGGCAGGTGATTGGTTTTGGCGGGCGGGTGATGGGGGATGAAAAGCCTAAATATATTAACTCCCCTGAAACAGAATTATTTCACAAAGGATCAGAGCTGTACGGATTTTATGAAGCGCGTGATGCAACACGAAAGCTAGAGCGCATTATCGTTGTTGAAGGCTATATGGATGTGATTGCATTAGCACAGTATGGGATTAGCTACGCTGTGGCAACGCTAGGGACAGCCACTACGCAAGAACATATCCAGTTATTATTTCGTAGCGTACCTGAGATTATTTTTTGTTTTGATGGCGATAGAGCAGGCAAAGAAGCCGCTTGGCGAGCTTTGAATAATGCCTTGAGTATGGTTGTCGATGGTAAGGAAATACGTTTTCTCTTCTTGCCAGACGGAGAAGATCCTGACTCACTAGTGCGAGACATTGGGAAAGAAAGTTTTGAGGATTCGTATACTAAAGATGCATTGGCATTAACAGACTATCTGTTAAATCACTTACAGCAAGAATTTAATATTAGTAGCAAAGAAGGTAAATCACGTTTCTTAAATGCATTAGGAGATCTGGTTAAAAAAATGCCTGACTCCTTAGTAAGAGATCAATTATTGACAGAAGTTGCTAATAAAACGAATATTTCTATTACAAGTATTAAAAAAAGAGTATTGAAAAATAATGGGTCAATACGGAAAATATTTAATCCTATAAAAGACCAAGAAGTGCGTCGTACTCCCATTCGTTACGCTATAACGCTGTTATTGCATGATCCCTCCTTGGTACAGTTTGTCGAAAATCCTGAACAAATTGCAGTATCAAACCTGTCAGGTGCAGATTTATTGACTACACTTATTGAAACTATAGAGGAACGCCCCCATATTAACGGGGCGTCTCTTTTAGAGCGATGGCGTAACACTGACTTAGAAGCCTCACTAATCCACCTGATGAAATGGCAACCAAATACCGACGGTAATGAGGTACTGGTGCGAGAATTTCAGGACTGTCTGCGACAAATTCGCAAAAAGGCTAATGAGAAAAAACTTGAAACACTGATACACAAAGCACAAATAGGAGAATTAACAACGCGAGAAAAACAAGAGTTTTTAATTCTTACGCGTGAGTTCTTGTGATCGTTGTCTTTGTCAAGTAGCAGTTTCTGTTATCAAGTGGTGACTCCAGGGAGTTTATCAGAACAACCTCTCTTCCCATTTAAAATAATGGTTGGAAGAATGATGGTGACTGAGTAAACACCTCTCTATAAAATTTATTTATGAACTATTACATTTAATGATTGCCTATGTGACAGGTGTTTGTGAATCTAAAAGCTGAATCCATGATTTATTTTCTAGTATTTTTAATGGCTTCCAAGCACACTACCAATCTGTATTACATAGATAAAATTATGTTATGATAGTCGATTAACCTTTTTTTTCGGAAACTCAGTTAGTATGAGCGAGCAACAGCAACAATCCAGTCTAAAAGTCCTAATCGCAAAAGGCAAGGAGCAAGGCTACCTTACCTATGCAGAAGTGAATGACCACTTACCTGATACCATTGTAGACCCTGAGCAAATTGAAGAAATTGTTACCATGATCAATGATATGGGTATCAAGGTCTTTGAAAAGGCACCAGAAGAAGATAGCTTAATTCTGTCTGATGAAAGTGTTGGCGATACCGATGATGATGCTGCAGAAGAAGCCGCGGCAGCACTAACTAAACTAGAAACAGAGTTTGGTCGCACTACAGACCCTGTGCGCATGTATATGCGTGAAATGGGAACAGTTGAGCTATTGACACGAGAAGGCGAAATTGAAATTGCCATTCGTATCGAAGAGGGTCTTTTTGAAGTATTAACATCACTATCAAACTTCCCCGCTTCAACTGAATATCTACTTGAACGCTACAAGGTGATTGTCGATAATGAAGGTCGTTTAACGGATATTATTAGTGATTTTATTGATCCAGATGCAGAGCGTCATGTTATTCCAGAACCTGCTACGCCAGTAAAAGCAGAAAATAAAAAGAAAGAAGAAGTAAAAGAA
>JAGLDT010000201.1 GCA_023145485.1 Cocleimonas sp.
GTGAAATACCTTGTTAGGCTTTTTTGATAAAACTATCTACTTCACTTATTGATTTGGTAATTACCAAGCGCCCCATTCTCCACAGCTTGGGCATTTTATATTATAGGGTTCAATAGCTCTAGCTGAGTGATAAGTCCAGTAAAAACCATTTTTTATTAACCGTGTTTCTGTATTTCTACAGTGATTAAAACTTATAAACTGTTCACAGTCATTACATTGCATCCAAACTGAGCGAAGGGTTCTAGTAACCCACTTACCTTCTCGATTGTAAAATCCTGATGATTTTTCAATTTTTCTAAGATTTGGAGATCCACAACGAATACAAAATGGTTTTGATACTGTGCGGTCATCAGAGTGATCATCACCTATCGTACTAGAATCTTCAAGTTTATATTGCAAAAACAAGCCGAGTAATCTTTGTAGTTCATCTGCATATAGCTGTCTATCAATCGGACTTAGAAATACCCCTCCATATTGATGATTTATGAGATCAGAGCCCCCGATAGGTAACTCGCCTAAAAAACTATATTCCCCCCATTTCTGAGATGTGACACGTTCTGGAAGCGATGTTTTGCAAGGGTGAATAATAAATACTGGATTATCCACCGATTCACTATAGTTCTTTTGATTATAAAGCTGATCAGCAACCCCCATCAAGCCACCAAACTTTTCAAAGGTTGTTTCATTGTAAAATTTCGCATCCAAAACAAAGCGCTTTTTCTGAGGTTGCTTATTTTGATGATCATCTTCAGCATACCACTCAAGATCGATAACGAAATCTGGTCTTTTGCCACTATCCAATGTTTTCTCATAGGTTAAGGTAATAAAACGCTTTACATCTGTATTAGAAAGACTGATTTCAATATCAATTTTATTTGTTTTAACAGCATCGATTAATTGATATTTCCAGCTACTTTTCGGTACAAATCGAAATGATTCCTTCAAGACCTTTATAATTTGAAGCAAGCACCAGCGCTCGTACATAAGGGGCATATTGACAAGGCCAATGGCATCAATCTCCTCAAGGTTGACTAACAGCTCTTCATCAGCAAGATTAGTAACATCTCTTAAAATCTTATATCCATTGTGTATTCCTTGATAATGAGGGTTTTGTACAAATGTCATTGAATTAGGAAAATACGAAGAAGGTTTTATATCAAGCTTGTGTAGTGCCTTAATAATTTTTAAAAGTTGCCTTTGTTTGGGCTCTACCTTCTCAAATACATATTTCGACAGTTTTTGGTTCTTGGAATAGAAATTAATACGGTTTAGAAGTGCTGTCTTCTCTTTTTCTTGTTCTTCTAGCTCATTGCTGCTGAGCTTTCGCGTCCATCCACTTTCGTTTAATTGCTTCCCAAGTTGCTTTTCGTCTTCAAATTTTTGTCTTGCACCTTGAAGTCCTTGCGGATTTATTACCTCAACAAGACTGAAGCAAGAAGGAGTATATTTTACTGATTTTCGAGTTTCCTTACGGTTCCCCTTCATTCCAGTAAATTTATATTCATTCCATGGTTCAAGGCAGTGAACAAGTTCTTTCAACTTACCCTCTAATGACAGTATGGTCGTTTTATTCTTTTCTTTTTCCCATCGTTCATTATTGAGAATCTCTATAAAGAAACCGTTTTTTTCTTCAGAGCCTTGAGGAGTTGTATGCTTCTGAGTACGGATATAAAACTCATTCTGATTATGCGATTGCTTATCTAAACTTACGGAATTTTCTGCTAGCCTCTTTGACAACCGACTTTGCCAGTACTCAATATTACAGCGCTCTTTAATAGCTTCTAAGTCCTTAACTACTAGGTCCCTATCAACAGTAATATAATCAGTAAACGAATCATGCTGATTTTGAAGTTTAGTTGCTGTGCCTGCGTAACGTTTGGCTTTATTACCAGAGAGAATAGCGACTTGTTTGATAATTCGATAGCACCGCTCTAATGCAAACAATACATATCGGTTTTCTGCAACATTATGTGAGGGAGTTGTTGCACGGCTGGTTAAAAATCTTTGGTTGGTTTTACTAACAAGCTCCATAAATGTGCGATTAACGGGTTTCACATTTTTACGAGGCTTTAGGGTTTGTATTTCTCGAAGCTCTACTTTAGGGTTTTTCAGCACTTTTTCAGCATGTGAAATAAGATGGTGAATGCACTCAATTACCTTATCATTAACACCAATGCCACCATTTGGCCTGTCAGCCTGAATGGAGCTTGAGTCATCTAATATGAGCTCCCACAAGTCATCCTTAAAACTAGACAGGTAAGTTTCTAACTGGTCGCGGGTAAAATCTACGGAACCAATTAGTACGTGACACGCTTGTTTTTGCAAAATAAGCTTTAACGTACCAGCAGTGTTAATCCCAATATGTCGCCATAACTTATTTTGTTTATCCCATGATTCTTTTACGACCCACCAAGTCCTGCTGGTATCAATATCTTTAATTGGACTAAGGTGTAACGCCTCACCGTCAGGGAGTTCAATGTACGGGTTTACTGGTTTATTATTTAGAAAGCGAACTGCAAGCTGTCCACGTAATCCCTTCGTATTTGGATAAATCGTAGTTTCGCATTCAAAACATTCAATCTCATCATTATATTCAAGCGACAAACTGTTTAAAGACTCCGTTACTTTGGTAATTGTCTCTTTATCGTACCACTGAACCTCAATGTATTTGATTTCAAACTCTGGTTTCATAGTTATGACCAGAAATTCACAACGCCATCATTTGCTTTAGCGTCACTTACTACGCTTTCTAATACAGCAACAGCTGAGAAAATCTCTGGAATTTCACGATAAAGTGGCAATTCTTGTTTAATGCGCTCTGCAAGCACCTTCTCAATCAAATCTAACTTTGTTTGCTGCCCTACAGTTTTATTGCCGTCAAAGGTAAATTTTGGTAAAACCTTGTGGAGTAAAAAGTTATTGATAAACTGCTGTGAATCATCATTTACAGCCTTAAAAAGAGTTAAGTAATTAAGCCCCTGACGGATAGTACGCATCCCAAACTCAACCCCTAATTTATGGAAAAACTCCCTATTAAGCTCAATAAAAAGCTGACAAAACTCATTTTCACGATCAAATTTTGGATAGTTTTCGCGAATACCTAAAGCTTCAACTTCAAACAACAATGGCTTTGATACATCGTCAAAGTCATATTCATCTACTTCAGACAAAATTTGATCCCAATCTGATAAAAGTGGTGATTCAAAACGCATTATATGAGCGCGGTCAAGAATCTTTGGTGACAGATAATGTGTCGTTTCATCAATGTTAATTGCGCCAATAATATGTACATTGGCAGGCATTTTAATGCTTGCAGGCATTGTCATTACAGCAGAAAGCATACGGCGAATTTCGCTGTGATACTTGATAAGTGAATCTTTATCACTAAAGCCAAATGCTTTTCTTAGATGATTATTAAGTTCTTCATCTTTCAAAAGTTCGATAAAGTTCACAATGCCATCTTGACTGTACTTTTCTTTACCTGCTTGAATAATTTCAACCACTGCCTTTAACTCTGAAAGTACATGAGAAGACTCGTCCTCAGCATAAAGCTTAATATCAGGCTCCTCGTCTCGTGACTCTAAAAGAGATAAAAAATCAGCAAAATAATACTCAACTCGAGCAAGATTCATTTCATCAAGGCAGATAAAATAAGGCATCTCAGGATTTTGCTGTGCTTCCAGTAACGCCTCTAAAAATGGTGTTGCAAGATATTTTTTCTCAAGCGGATTGTAATAACCAAGTAAATCTTCAGAACTTGTCCAGTTTGGTTTAACAGGGATAATGACCGACTTGCCACCTACCGCTTTTGCAAAGGACTTAATCAAGTTGGTTTTACCAGAACCTGAATCTCCTGCCAGTACGATCAAATCTTTAGTACGAAGCAACGTAATATAGTTTTCAATAATATGGCGGGGATACAAAATGTCATTTTCAACTAAGTGTGCCTGAATGTAAGACACTGCTTGCTGGTAATCACCCTCTAATACTTCTTTAAATGATTTACCGTCTATGCGATCAGAGTTAGGCTTTGACTCAAGCAAAAAATGCTCAAGATCTTCTTCATCTACAAACTCAAAAGTTTTTAAAAATAAAGCTTTGTCGGATACATAATTCTTCAGACGAGTGATCTTATGATTCATTTCTGCCTCTAATAGCTTAAAGCTTTCTGTTAATTGGCCGATATCTTCTTGTTTCTGCTGCTCTTGTGTAGTTAAAAACTCAATTGCTTCATCAAGTTTTTGTTTTTTAGCAAATAGAGCTTGATTTACCTTTATTGCGCTATCCCGTTGCTTTTCAGAAGATAAGCGCTCTCCGTTAATATTATTTAACTCTTTTTCTGAATTTTCGCGAGCCACTGACAATTCTTTATCTTGCTTTACTCTTAATGCTGCAAACTCTTTCTCGATCTTTTGTTCTGTTTTATGGAAGTAAAAATCATAAATACTTTTAGATATAAGAAAGTTTTTTTCATTATGCGTTAAAATATCATGTGGGACTTCTTCAGGTAATTCTTCAAGAGAAGTACAACTACCAGGTGAGATATTCATTTCAAAAGGGATGTTATGTTTTTTTCTCTCTGAAAGTGGAGATAGCTTTAATTTACAACGAATAAAGCGTGATGAGTGCCTGTCACCAAATTTTTGGGCATCATTAGGGTTAAGAAAGAACGAGCAAGTTCTATCAACACCTATTAATGGATAGGTTAGCGATTTATTGTCTTTTATGGTGCGAGGATTTATTAAATACCCCCAAGAAGTATCTTTTAAGGGGCTTATTTCCCCCCAAATTTCAAACTGACTATCTTTGATATTCCAGCTTTCTTCAAGGCATGCTTGGAGTTCTTGTTCAGATAGGTTTTCTAACTCTTCAAACTCGTAAATTTTATCTTCCATTATCCCCCCTTTGAACAAGCCTCGACTATCAGGCGGTTTAGCATTCTGACTTTCAGTGGAAGCACCAATCCCCCTAAGCACAACAGCATGTTTTATAGGACTAGCGCCCACAAAACAATATTTCGGGAATCCTAGTTAATTTTGGTAAGCACTAGCTAGACCACTACTATTTGTTGTAAATTTCATTATGCAGGCACAAATTCTCACATAACATCTATTGATTAGAAATGTACCTTATTTTTATTCTTTTTGCTAGATCAGATGAAATTATTACTACCTAAATCTGATTTTTTGATACTGCTAGGATGTTTGAATTTTGGTAGCCTAACGCCGCGTTTACTTGACCAAAACTCAG
>JAGLDT010000202.1 GCA_023145485.1 Cocleimonas sp.
ATGGGTAAAGAGTCTTTTATAGCTTTTATCATAATCAGTCATGCAAATTAGTTTAGTTGATTTTTTCTATTTTACTTTGATTTTATACCCAACGGAGTAAATTACGCCCCTACCAGCGTATTAAACTGTTGTTCAATCATTGTAAATTCCTCTCTTAATTCCTCTCTATCAGGAAAAGAACCCATTGCATCCAACAACCCTTTAGCCTCCTGCATATTCACCTGATGAAAGCGTAATAAATTATAATCGGTATGCTTATCCATTAGGTTCACTAATTTTTTTTGTAATTGCAGTGCCTCGGTCATGCTTTCAATAGCAAGATTTTTTTTATCTAGCATTAATGCAAGATCCGCTTGATAGGCAAGTGCTTTGGCTTTTTCTGCTAGTAGCTCATCGGTTATAAGATGGGGAGTTTTTGCATAAATATTTAGCACTTCTTTAATGGTTGCTAGTGCTTGTTGGGGTTGATCTGAAGATTGCAAAAAACACACTCGGCTTAGGCTATGTGCCAAATCAATTTTATAGCTAAGTAAATCGGGGTTATTTTCAAGCAAAAAACGATAGTGCTGAGTGGCTTGTAAGGCTATATCGAGCGCATCAGGTGTTTTATTTAAACCAATGAGTATATCTGAATGCATTAATAAAGCTTCTGCAAGTAGCTTACTCTCTTTGTAACGGCTGTCTGTTATGGCGTTTATTAAGGTATTGGCTGAACCAACCCCCTGTTGATATTGCTCCGTATCAATAAGACACTGTAATTGACAAATTAGCACGCTAAAGTACAACTTTAAATTGGTGTTTTTTAGATGATTATTATTGTGCTCCATATAGCTAATGATTTCATCAACAGTTGCTAATGCCTGCTCACAATCTCCCGTGTTTTTCTGAATTACTGCCATGCTACTCAGTGCATAACAAAGATCAGAGAGAAAATATTCATCCTTTTCTGTTAAGTCATAAAAATGCTGTACGCTGGTATGGATACTGCGTTCTGCCTTAAACATTTCACCGTTATGAATACGGCAATCTGCCAGAC
>JAGLDT010000203.1 GCA_023145485.1 Cocleimonas sp.
GTGTGCGTGTCATCATCGTCAAACTTGGCACGGTTACGGATTAAGATCATTATGAGGATGCATCATGTGTTAATTTTATTGACCTTGACCTTCATGCAAGGTCACACAGATTTTAATCATGAAAATAATACATGTTTGATTATTTCAGAAACTATTCTAGCAATGCTAATCAAGTTTGCTGTGAAGATAGTCCGACTAAAGGTCCATATGACCATTGCCAGTCTGATGACCTTGACCTTCAAGGTCACAAGTGCATCTCAAACTACTACTTTTTAACTTGCAATATCGTGGACAATATTTAAGCTATTTCATCCACACTTGGCATGCCGGTAGACTTATAGATGCATTATATGCTCATGCTCGTGTCGATTACCTTGCCCTTGATGCAAGGTCACAATAGGTCGGCAAAGGCAAAAACACAACAGCGTTGAATGTTCTCGGCAACTAAGCAAGCGTTCAGCCTTACATTTGCTACAACGGTAGACCATTAATTTTGTACATAACCTTGACTTGACCTTGACTTTGCAAACGTTTTCATGGCTTGACCAGCTTTTTAACTGTTTCGTTAACTGTGGAGGACAAAGGCACACGATAGCCAGTAGGTTAGAACCGGTGCGATCTGACCAAGCGAACTTATCACCAATAAATGATTTTAAAGGGTAGGATTGAGTGGGGCGGTGAATTTTCACCGCTAGTAATTATGTGATACCGATTTTCGGACTGGTTGTCGTGGTTTTTCTCAGGGTACTTCGGTTTTCTCCCCCTCTCTTAGATAAAGGTTCATTCACTTGCACTTTCATCAAAAGTTCTAAATTCTCATTCATATAATTACGGAAAGCTAAATGTACCTCTGTACGGTAAATGTAAATAGCGTGGTAATGATTTGCACATAAGTAGCGCCCATTGGCAGCAGGCTACACAGCTTTCAGCCCTGCGGCGCTTTCAATGGAAGGTGAATGCGCCCATTAATAGAATAATGATGATGATGGTAATAATAAGAACAATAATAATAATAAATAATAATAAGAAGAAGAAGAAGAAGAAGAATAATAATATTAATAATAATAATAAATACAGGATACTTTTTTTTATAGCGCTATTCTTCATAAGAAATGAACTCACTGTGCTCGGTAGTATGCAAATCACTAGACAAGTGACACTAACTACCCT
>JAGLDT010000204.1 GCA_023145485.1 Cocleimonas sp.
AGCGTAATAAAATCAAGCCTAAAACAGGGTCTTTATATTCGGCGGCGGTGAGTTTTGAGTTGGCACGAAGATTATCAGCACTGTCCCAGAGGGTGGCTTCTAGTTGCTTGATTTGTTTTTGGTTCATGGTTGTCCGTTAATTGGGGATGAAAGTCGTCCTTTTTTCCTTTGAATAATAACAATATTTTTTTCGTTACCAAATTCAATTTCTGATACTACTATGGAAATGAAATTTTCTGCTTGCATTTCCATATAGGAATTTGGGGTAGTAGGCTATTCCTGTGAATAGTCTATACTTTCCTTATGAAATATTATCAAGAAATTAGCGGTCTGTACTGCAAAAAAACGAACCTTGGAAAAGCAGGTAAAAGCACAAAAGGTGTCCAGCGTTATTTTTGTAAAAATGAGGCCTGTGAAACCTATACATTTATGTTGGAATATAGTAGCAAAGCTTATGAAGCAGGGATAAAGAAAAAAATTGTTGAGATGGCAATTAATGGAAGTGGAATACGGGACACTGCAAGGGTATTAAATCCTCAGTCCTATTAATACTCTTAAAAGAAAAGATGCATGATATTGTAATAGGTTTACTCATCAATAAAGTTGGATTTGGAATTGATATACACACATAATTCATAAAATTAGCCCACTACCGTTGATTTATACTTTAATTAGCGAGTGTTCATCAAGAATAAAAAGAATGGAGTAATCAATATGCAATACTTTAATTATAATCAGGAAAAACCCACGTCATCGGTGAATAATATTTCGGTTCTGAGTGGTTTGAATGAAGAGGAGTGGGAAATGATTATCTTTAACTCCCATAGTATTGATTTTTTAGCAGATGAAATCTTACTAAAAGAAGGCGAGGTGGATAATGCTTTGTATATTCTCGTATCAGGAAAAGTAGAGGTGTTGAGCAGTAGTCTTTTTGGTCGTGAAAAAATACTCGCCTGTATTGAAGAAGGGTCAGTGTTTGGAGAGATTTCTTTTTTTGATAACTTGCCTAGAACCGCTTCTATTCGTTCGTTAACTGCTGGAAAAGTTTTAAGAATATCACATAAAAGTTTTGATAAAATAGCCGCTTGGAATCCTAAAATAGCACAACAATTATTATTTGATTTAGGTCGCTTGTTAGCCTATCGCTTCCGCAATAAAGCAATATTATAAGTGACTAGAGAGTCCTTACCCGTCAGGACTTGATCTTTAACGGCAATCTCCCACCCAACAAGCATAGTACAATAATGAATAAACCCGCTTTCCCCAATTATACCCAGTTACCTTCACGACTCCCACCTGCTATTTGGTGGTTTTTTCGAGGGATTGTTTTATTGATTACATTCTTACAAATCTATTTATTGTTTTTCAAACCTGAGATTGGTTTAGTACTTTTTTGGCAATTATTAATTCCTTTATTACCACTTAGCTTTGCAATAGTACCTGGCGTATGGCGCAATATTTGCCCTATGGCTTTTTTGAATCAGCTTCCTCGTAAATTTGGCATAAGCAAAGAGAAAACATTATCAGAAAATTTAAAAAAAGTGGCTCTTTATACCTCTGTGATTGCTTTTATTGTTTTTGTTTTATTTCGACATCCCGTACTAAACCATAGTGGGGTTTATTTAGGATTGGTATTACTGTTGGCCTTGTTTTTAGCGTTAGTAGGGGGGCTGATTTTTAAAGGAAGAAGCGGGTGGTGTGGAACGTTTTGCCCATTAGCACCGATTCAAAAAGCCTATGGACATGCGCCTTTATTAGTAGTTAAAAATGGTTATTGTGAACCCTGCTTAGGGTGTCAAAAAAACTGCTATGACTTTAATCCTCGCGCAGCGGTTTTTAGTGATTTAAATGATCCTGATACTTGGTGGAGTGAGAAAAGGAAATTTTTTATAGCCCTGTTACCCGGCTTAATTATTGCTTTTTTTAATATTAGCTATTCAGCAGAAATGACCTTGCTTCAATATTTAACTTCCATGCTGATGCCAATGGTCACTTCTGTTGGTTTATTTTATATTCTGCATAATTTATTCAATGTGGGATTTTATAAACTAGCCTCTTTGTTTTCGATGGCAGCTTTAAGCTTGTTCTATTGGTATGGAACCCCTGTGGTGGCTAAAGGGATATTTATACTCTTTGATATTTCTATCTCAGAATTTCTTATTACTATTTTTCAGTATTTTGTCGCTGTTGTAAGCCTTTTGGTCATTATTAGAGGGCTTTTTTCTGAATACCAGCACAAAAAATCACAACTGAATAGTACACAAGCCGTCATTGGCGTGGGAGATGTTGGCACATTGCAGTCGGCACTGAGCCATACACAATCTTTAGTGCAGATTACGGAAGAGTCCACGGGTTCAAAACTAGTATTACAACCAGGAAAAACGTTATTAGATGCCATTGAAGAAGCGGAGTTACCCATTATGCCTGGTTGTCGAATGGGAATGTGTGGTAGTGATCCCGTTGTGATTACTAATGGTATGGAGGGTTTAGATCCTCCCGGTGAAGCAGAGTTAACCACTTTACGTCGTTTGGGGTTAGAAGGGAAAGCACGTCTTGCCTGTTGTTGTAAGCCTAAAAAGAACATTAGTATTAATTTAAAGGCGGATCTAAGCCCTTCAACTGGCGAAGAAGATAATCAAAATCATGAGCTTGAGCAAAGTGGGACGCTAGAAGAAAACGATGATGATCTGTTTAAAATTATCATCATTGGAAATGGTATTGCAGGCATCAGCACCGCTGAGAGACTGCGAGAAAAAGACAGCGAATGCAAGATTACGGTGATCACTAAAGAGGCTTATCCTTTTTATAATCGAATGGGATTAGAAAAAGTCTTATACGGTCGAACAGCACTGCAAGATCTCTACCTAATGAAAGAAGATTGGTACAAAGAAAACAACATAAACTCTTGGCTTAATACGCAAGTTAACCGTATTGATACGGAAAATAAACAGATCATTCTCGCCATTGGTAAAGCGGTAAAATATGACAAACTGGTATTAGCCACAGGCGCAACGGCATTTGTACCCGATCAGCCTTGCTATCAACTGCCTGGTGTCTTTACATTACGAAATGCAGATGATGCACTCAATCTGCGTGCTTGGGTGCAACAAAATAGCGTAAAACGAGCCGTCATACTCGGTGGTGGTGTCTTGGGTGTGGAAGCAATAGAAGCCTTATTGGAAATAGGTCTGGATGTTTCGATTGTGAATACAGGGCCTTATTTAATGAATCGCCAATTAGATGAAATTTCTGGAGATATTTTATCCAAATTTTTAGTTAATAAAGGTGTTAAAGTTTTCACTAATACAGGCATCAAAGACATCGTACAACAGGCTGATATAAAGCAGGTAGAGCTTGGTAATGGCGAAATATTAAAAACTGATATTGTTTTGCTGTGTATCGGCATACGCGCTGATATAGCGTTAGCAAAGACAGCTAAGTTAATAACCAATCGTGGCGTTATCGTTGATGAGCAGATGAGAACATCAGACCCTGATATATTTTGTGTGGGAGATGCAGCTGAACTACCTGATGCAATCGGAGGTCTTTGGGCTATTGGTAGTGACCAAGGAAAAGTAGCTGCTAATGTTCTGTTGGGAGAAGATGACTATTACAGCACAAAGAGTTTACCCACCGTTCAGCTTAAAGTTAGCGGTATTGATTTAAAAAGCTTTGGTGCATTAAAAGAATCCCATGATGGATATGCCATCAATAAATACGGCTCTTTTACAGGAGGTATTATTCGTTGGACCTATGTTGTTAGCAAAAAAGGCGTGTTAGTAGGGGGAGTATTCGTCAATACGCCGATGGTCGCTAATAATGTCATTAGTGCATCCAAAGAAATAGATAATGTATTAACAAGTGAAGAACTCCAAAATTTGTTCTTAATTGATGAAAAGGTGATTAAAAAAGGGAAGATTTGGTAAGGTTTAAACGGTTGCTTTAGCCTAGTGGAGCTAAAGCAATCGTTTCCAGACATTATTTATATAAAGCCTATGGGATACACTCTACTATTCACTAGGCACGGCTATCGGTTTATGAGAAACCAAATGACTCACGTCCACTTGATCACCGTATTTTTTCTTAATCATTTCAATGGCTCTAGCTCTTCGTGTAAAGAAGTGTTCTGCGCCAATTTCATCGTATAAACCTGAGCGTTTGAGTGCGTCGGTGACTTTAAATTTAGCCCGTGAGATATAGAATTCAATGCCTGCTTCAGATAATCGTTCTGACATATGCCGTAACATTTCCTCCCCCGTGACATCAATTTGATCGACAGCTTCTAAATCTAACACGATGACTTTTAAGATGGGCTTGTCGGCAACGGCATTTAATAGTTTGCGTTCAAGATAACCTGCATTGGCAAAATACAAATCACCGTCGTAGCGATAAAATGCAACGCTTTCACTGGTTTCAAGATTGAATAACTTAGCATCACGGAAGATATTATCTTTTGATAAGGCAACCTCTGCAAAATGCGGTGTCATGGTGCGATATAAATAAAACATCAATGAGAGTGCAATACCAATAAAGATTCCCCATTCTAAATGAGGGGCAAAATACAAGGTGGAAACAAACACCGCTAAGGCGACAAAACCATCATGTGGGTTAACTGTCCAAGCATGTTTGAAAGGTTGGAAGTGGAATAAGCCAATCACTGCAATAATAATGACCGATGCTAAGGTTGCGACAGGTAAATGATAGAGAAGTGGCGTTAAGAATAATAAGGTGATGCCGACGATAATCCCTGAAACAATGGCGGCAAAGCCTGTTTTTGCACCTGAGTCAAAAGCGACGGCGGTACGTGAGAATGAACCTGAAACAGCGTAGCCTTGAGAGACACCTGCGACCATATTTGCCAAGCCTTTTCCGACCATTTCTTGATCTGCTGAAAGATGTTGGCGAGTTTTTGAAGCAACGGCTTTAGCAATTGAAAACGCTTCAACAAAACTCAATAAGGCGATCATAAAGGCAGGTAATAATAATGATGAGATATGATCAGGATTAATGCTCGGTACTTGGAAGGAAGGTAGTCCGCTATTGATTTCAGCCACGACTTTGCCACCCATTGCCTCATAGCCAATGAGCCATGAGGTGAGGATTGTTATCACCACAGTGAGTAAAATACTGGGTAATTTAGGTGCAAATTTCTTCAGTAAAACCAATAAAGCTAAGGAGAAAATCCCCATAAACAAGGTGGGTAGATGCGTTTGATCGGGAATAGCAACGACTAAATTCCACAAGGTTTGATAAAGATGCGTGCCTGACTCCACGTCAATGCCAAGAATCTTACCTAATTGCAAACTACTAATAACAATAGCTGCGGCATTGGTAAATCCAATCACCACAGGGTGCGATAGAAAATCGACTAAGACGCCAAGTCGCAATAAGCCCAATACAACTTGCATAATGCCCGCCATAATAGCAATCATGGCAGCGTACATAACGTATTGTTCAACCTCCAAATTGAGCGGAAGCAGTGCTGCGGCCGTCATCAGTGAGATAATAGCGACGGGGCCATTTTGAAGTTGCCGAGAAGAGCCAAATAAGGCGGCAACAATGGGGACTAAAAAGGAAGCATATAAACCCATTTGCGGTGGTAAACCAGCAAGTTGTGCGTATGCCATTGATTGCGGTATTAAAATTAAAGCAACGGTAATGCCTGCGATAATATCGGCTTTTAAGATTTCAGGCTTTTTAAGCTCAAAAATCCAATCAAGAAATGGAATAAAACGACGCTTTCCATCGTTTACTAACTGTATTAGATAATCACCCATACGACCCTCTTTGGTATTCATCAATAGATAATGTTTAAAAAATATACTTTTTATTATACCCACGAATCTAAGGTTTTAGAACTATAAACTTAGTTTATTTTTGTCATTAGGTATTTTTACATTCCACTGATTAGCGCCTTTTGTCGCATACGCTGGAACTCTGCTTCTTTCTTAATAGCTAGTAGCTCTTTTTCATCCTCATCCATTTCATTTTCTTCGTCTTCTTCCATTGGCGCTAATTGGAGTTCATCTAGGAACGAGGGGGCTGGTTTGCCTCCGTCTTCATTATTTTCAGATTGAGAGACCGCGAGTGTTACTGGGTTTTCTAATAGCTTAATTTTTACTTTAAGATTATTGGGTGAGTCGGCATTTCGCATCATTTCTTCATAGGAAATAATACCGTCTCTGTATAATTTAAACAGATGGCTATCAAAAGTTTGCATACCAATATCTTCTGAGCGTTCCATGACTTCTTTAATAC
>JAGLDT010000205.1 GCA_023145485.1 Cocleimonas sp.
GGTATGTTATATGGACGAGGCACGGCTGATATGAAAGGTGGCATTGCCGCAATGACCATCGCCGTAAAACGTTTTATTAATCAATACCCTCATCATAATGGCTCTATTGCCTATTTAATCACGAGCGATGAAGAAGGCCCTGCGATCAATGGCACCGTAAAAGTGGTTGAAACATTAGAAGCACGCAATGAAAAAATTGACTGGTGTTTAGTTGGCGAACCCTCTAGCACCTCAAACGTTGGCGATACCGTAAAAAATGGTCGTCGTGGATCGTTAGGATGCCAACTAACCCTTATAGGCAAACAAGGACACGTTGCCTATCCGCATTTGGCCAATAACCCCATTCATTTAGCCATTCCGATGCTTGATGAGCTAACCGCAATGCAATGGGATCAGGGTAATGATTTCTTTCCGCCCACCACCTTTCAGATTTCCAATATCAATTCAGGCACAGGCGCAACCAATGTGATCCCCGCCACGGCTGAAATTATCTTTAACTTTCGTTTTTCTACTGAAATCACCGCCGATGAATTAAAGCAAAAGGTCGAAGCACTACTTAAAAAACATCAATTGAATTACAAAATTGAATGGAACTTATCAGGACAACCCTTTCTTACTGCTGAGGGAAGTTTAGTCGCCGCCGCCGTTAAAGCTATTCAGAAAGTCACAGGCATTAAAACAGAGCTATCAACCTCAGGCGGCACTTCAGATGGACGATTCATAGCACCAACAGGCGCACAAGTATTAGAACTTGGACCTGTGAACGCAACCATCCACCAGATCAATGAATGCGTTAGCATTGATGATATTAATAAACTGGAGGAGATTTATTTTCAGATGTTAGTGGCGTTGTTAGGCAAATAAAAGAAACAACGAATACACTGTATTGAGTGAAAAAATAAGCGAATCTACAAGGGACCGCATGTTAGAATATGCGATTCAAACTAGAATGGATTAGGCTGTCATGAAATTTCTTGACGTGAAAATAGATTATACGTTTAAAAAGTCTTCGGATCAGAACATTCTTCCCTTGTTTTGATGTGTATGCAAAAAGGCTCAATTGCCTTAGCAGAAGAAAAAATGCAATTAAAAATAGCAAAAAATCCTCTTGATATTTTAGATAATGAAATAATTGCAGAAAAACAGATTTATCCGCTAAAGAAGTAGAAAAACTCAGGTAATTTTCTTAACTATCAAGATACAGCTGACAGAATTATTCCCATTAGTGGTAATCTGAGCACAAGTCAGGCTAACAAACGTTTTTATTTTTCCTTCAAATACAATCTCATAAACTAAATTCATCACTAAACAAAAAAGGCGCATCAAATACTTGATGCGCCCCTATAACACTTAGATTTCAAATCTCTATCTTACAGTAAGAAAGACCGATTGAAGATTATTACGCTCATTACTTTCCGCATAAGACTTCTTGTAGTCAGCAACAAACAAAATATAATAACGTCCAGCCTTTGTACCACTAGGAATAGTCAATCTTGCTGACTCAGGATCATAACGATCATTGCTCCCAATAGATGAAGCATCATGCGCTAATCGCTTATCACTAGAATCCCATTGACTATCTTTAGACAAGAAGTAACCAACATAAGGATAAGGTCTTCTCAACTGTGTTGTGCGCTTAGTACCTGTGTAGTATTGTTTTGTGTAGCCATAAATATAGCGACCCGAAGACACTGTGCTACTTGATAAACGGCTAGAATTCACATAAAAATCATCACTACTATTTTGAGTTGATTTTGTTACATTTACCCTAAAGCTACGCAATGTTTTACCGCCAGGTTTATCTTTAACAATACCACTCTTCGATCCCGCAGAATAAGATGGAGTGCAAGAGAATAGGACTCTAGTAGAAGTGCTTGAAAGCTTTCTTACATTAATACACTGACTCATCCAAAAGGCTAACGTCGAAGGTAGATTTTTACCTGTCACAGTAAAAGAGGTTTTTCTACCATAAACTGCTGATACAGGTGCCACAGAGCTTACAGAGGCTTTATTTCCTCCAGAATCTGTCACTGTAAGCGATACTGCTTGCACATTGTTATTTTCATTGCTCTCAGCATAGTTTTTCTTATAATCGGCAATAAACAGAATGTAATACTGACCTGTAGAGGTTGAACTTGGAATCAATAAACTTGCAGATTCATAATTATAACGTCGAGTAGATTTCAAATAAGAAATGTCCGTCGCTAAGAGTTTATCACTCGTATCTAATACTTGATCACGGGATAGGTAATATCCCAAGTAGGGCTTCTTATAAGCACCACTTGTGCCATTGTAGCGCTGATATCCTCTAGCGGTGACTCTACTTCCTGCTGATAGACGACTAGCTGTTAAGGTCGTGCTAGTTAAATAAAAGTCATCACTAGCTGTAGGAGCGATTTGAACCGTAAATGTTTTTATCACTACCCCATTATCTTTTACATACCCTCTCTTAATACCTGATAATGTTGGAGTACAACGCATTTGCACCTGTGTACTGCTTGGTGAGTACTGAGTTGGGAGTTTACAACCATCAACTGAAAGTTTAAGTGTACTGGAAAGATTACTTCCTTTTACCGTAAATACCGTTGGCTTATTTTGTTCTGCTGTTTTTGGTGTAATGCTAGAAATCACACTATCAGCATTTTTCACTGTGATTTTCTTTAATGCAGAACAATTATTATCTCTATTCTGCTCATCTGAAACAAAATTCACACAAGAAAATACCCATAAATCACCCGCTTTAGGGAATTTAACCTGTCCACTAATCACTTTACTACTTCCCGCAGAAAGTGCAGAAATACTACTCAAAGTTAAACGCTTGTCATTTATATCTTTAGTGCTATTTGCAGAAGTATAAAAACCAATATTAGTGGTTGGTGATGCTTTCCCACCTATATTTTTCACGGTCATCTTGATATTTAAAGTTTGACCAACTTTAGGTGTACCTGAAATAACAGGCGATATTGCTAATAAATCAGGATACTTCTTTGCCTCAGTAATTGTAATAGGCTTTGAAGCAGAGCAGTTATTGACTGTACTCTTTTCATCCTTAATTTCTGTTACACAAGCATAGATATATTTTTGACCTGTTTGTGAAAATTTAATATCATTCTTAGTAAATGGCTTGGAAGCATTAGCAGCAATAACAGGAACATTAAAAACAGCAAGTGGTTTATCACTTAAACCAGTCTTGCCACCATTACTGCTGTTATTGGAAAGATACACACCAACCCGTGTAGAGGTGGATGCTTTAGCCCCGATGTTGCTAACCCTTACACTGACAGAAGTATTTGTATTTTGTTTAACATGACGAGGAAAAGCCAAAGAACCAATGGATAAATCAGGTTTTTTGTCATCGCCTACCGTAATCGTCATTTCAGACGTTTTATTATCAGCTGCATGAGAATCAGCACCTGCGGGTGGATAAATCTGCGCCCAAAATTTATAAACGCCTGATTTACTTAATCTGACACTGGACTGTTTATCTAATATAACTGAGTTACCACAAACATCCACATTACCTTGCGATACCGTAGTTATTTGATTTGTAGGCACATGTTTCAAATAAAACTTATAAGGAAGCTGATGAACACAATCACCAT
>JAGLDT010000206.1 GCA_023145485.1 Cocleimonas sp.
ATGTTATTAAATCCTCAGCCCTAACTTACCTTTTTTTCAGACTTTATCCTTATTCCTATATCTCTCATCGAAAAATTTTGTTTGCAATAGTCAATAAAACGGCTAGAGTTACAACGTAAGTTTGTTTATTAATGTACCCCCCTTTTTAAATTAAAGAGATTAATTAAGATGAAAAAAATGGTAAAAAAAGCCCTACTATCAAGTGCGATTACAGTGTCATTATTTGCAGGAAGTAGTGCAGTTATGGCAGGAGAAACACAGTTTGTTTCTATTGGCACTGGTGGCGTAACGGGTGTTTATTACCCAACAGGTGGTGCGATTTGTCGTTTGGTTAATAAGCGACGTAAAGAAACAGGAATTCGCTGTTCAGTAGAGTCTACAGGCGGTTCTGTTTTTAATATCAATGCTATTCGTGCCGGTGAGTTAGACATGGGTGTTGCCCAGTCTGATTGGCAGTTCCATGCGTATAATGGTACTTCAAAATTTAAAAAAGCGGGTAAGTTTTCAGATTTGAGAGCAATCTTTTCTGTTCATGCCGAGCCTGTTACTTTAGTGGTACGTGCTGATTCTGCTATTAAAGAATTTAAAGATATTAAAGGCAAGCGTATCAATGTTGGTCAACCTGGTTCAGGTACGGTAGCAACTTATGATGTTGTTGCAAAAGCATATGGTATCAAGCGTTCTGATTTGAAATTAGCGTCTGAGTTAAAGGCTGCTGAAATGGGACAGGCTTTGTGTGATAACAAAATTGATGGCTATATGATGGTGGTTGGTCATCCTGCTGGTTTAATCAAAGAAACAACAACGACTTGTAAGGCAAAAATTGCTGATTTACATGGCCCTGAAATTGATAAGTTAGTAAAAGATAATAGCTATTATCGTTATGCATCAATACCAGCAGGTATGTACAATGGTAACCCTGAAGCAGCTAAGACCTTTGGTGTTGGAGCAACATTTGTAACTTCTTCAAAAGTACCAGAAAAAGTGATTTATGAAGTGGTTAAAGCTGTTTTTGACAATATCAATGATTTCAAAAAGCTTCATCCTGCTTTCAAAAATCTAAAAGTAACCGAAATGGTGTCAGCTAGTCTTTCTGCGCCTGTTCATAAAGGTGCAATGAAATACTATAAGGAAAAAGGTTTAATTAAGTAATATTAAAACTAAAAAAGCGGGGGTTATCCTCGCTTTTTTTAGTATTTGAATGGGAAGATACATGAAATAATTTTGGTATAAACAAACTAATGATGTCTACCTACTTAGTACATCAAAGTTGTTATTTCCTCATCCCTAAACTTATGGAGAAGTAGATGGTTGATGCGACAGCGAAAGATCATAAAATTGATGATGCCCAGTTAGAGGAAATGATTGCCGAAACAGACACCGGGGCAAGAAGCCCAAAAGGTGCGGTCGGACAATTATTATTTTGGACAGCGTTTGCATGGGCTGTGTTCCAATTATGGATAGCCTCTCCCTTCCCCTTTATGTTTCCAGACGTTATTCCTGTTCTGAATAACACCGACACCCGTTCTATTCACCTAGCTTTCGCTATGTTTTTGGGCTTTCTCGCCTACCCTGCATTAAAATCCTCCCCTAGAGATCATATTCCCATTCAAGATTGGATTATGGGATTTGTCGCCGTAGCAGTGACACTTTATTTATCAATTTATGCAAGAGAACTAGCGGATAGACCTGGCTTACCAACAACATTAGACCTTGTTATTTCAGGCATTGGTGTTGTATTAGTGTTAGAGGCATCAAGAAGAGCATTAGGCTCACCCCTAATGATTATTGCCACTGTTTTTCTCGCCTATATTTTCTTTGGACACCTTGCTCCCGACGTGATTGCATGGAAAGGTGCATCGTTCTCCCGCGCAATGAGTCATTTATGGATTACCCAAGAAGGTGTGTTTGGAATTGCCCTTGGTGTTTCAACCAGCATGGTCTTTTTGTTTGTTCTGTTTGGCTCGTTATTAGAGCGAGCAGGTGCAGGTAATTATTTTATCTGGGTAGCCTTTACCTTATTAGGGCATTTAAAAGGTGGTCCTGCTAAGGCAGCAGTGGTTTCATCCGCTCTGACTGGACTAGTTTCAGGGTCATCCATTGCTAATGTGGTCACCACAGGCACATTCACCATTCCCTTAATGAAGCGTGTTGGTTTTTCAGCTGAGAAAGCGGGCGCTGTGGAAGTTGCCTCCTCTACTAATGGTCAATTAACACCGCCTGTTATGGGTGCTGCTGCTTTTTTAATGATTGAGTTTGTTGGTATTTCCTATATCGAAGTGATTAAACACGCCTTTTTACCTGCCATTATTGCTTATATCGCCTTGGTCTATATTGTACATCTTGAAGCCTGCAAAGCAGGGATGGAAGGTTTACCTCGTAAGCACAAAAAAACCTTTGTACAAAGCTTGTTAACCTTTATGACCGTTGTGGTTGGCATGTTGGTTTTGTCAATGGGTATGTATTACGGTTTAGGCTGGCTTAAAGGCGTAGCAGGTGCCGCAACGCCTTGGATAGCAGCAGGCTTCTTTATTGTTACCTATCTTGCTTTAGTCAAAGTTGCCGTGAAATACCCCGACCTTGGTCGCAGTGATGAAATTAATGAATTACCAGAAGTTGGCCCTATTGTTAAATCAGGCTTATATTTCCTCTTGCCTGTTGTCGTTTTAGTTTGGTGTTTGACAGTAGAACGTTTATCGCCCGCATTATCAGCATTTTGGGCAACAGTCGGCATGGTCTTTGTCTTATTAACCCATCAATCGCTTAAAGCAATGTTTCGTGGTGAAGGTCAATACCTTGCCAATATAAACAATGGTTGGCATGATTTTAAAGAAGGCATGGTCGCTGGTGCGCGCAATATGATTGGTATTGGTATCGCAACCGCAGCGGCTGGTTTGATTATTGGCACAGTCACCCTTACAGGCGTTGGCTTAGTGATGGCAGAGTTTGTAGAGCTAATATCAGGGGGTAATCTGATTATTATGCTGATCTTTACTGCTATTATTAGCTTAGTATTAGGAATGGGATTACCCACAACGGCAAATTATATCGTTGTATCCTCTCTAATGGCTCCCGTCATTGTTTCATTAGGCGCACAGTCAGGCTTAATTGTTCCCCTAATAGCGGTGCATTTATTCGTGTTCTATTTTGGTATTCTTGCCGATGATACCCCGCCTGTGGGCTTAGCTGCCTATGCCGCTGCCGCTATATCGGGTGGTGACCCCATTAAAACAGGTATTCAAGGTTTCACTTACGATATTCGCACAGGCATCTTGCCCTTTATGTTTATCTTTAATACTGAGCTATTAATGATCGGTATTCGTGGACCAATGCACCTATTGCTTGTGATTGTCTCTGCTACCGCTGCGATGCTGTTATTTGCAGCTGCAACACAAGGCTGGTTTATCACTAAAAATAAGCTCTGGGAAACAGGTTTATTATTATTGATTACCTTTATTTTATTCCGTCCAGGTTTCTTTATGGATATGATTTATCCTGAGTTGAAGCAAGTCGAGGCAACTGAAATATACAAAGTAGCAGGGCAACTACCTGATAAAGGACAAATCAGAGTGCAGGTAGTAGGACAGGACTTAGAAGGTAATGATGTTGATAAAATTGTTATGTTACCCGTTGGTGATATTGGCAAAGGAGATATCGAAGACGGTAAAGAGCGTTTAAAAAATGCGGCAGGATTAGAGTTGCGTACCGATGAAAAGGGCAAGTTATTTATCGACAATATTGTCTTTGGTGGCGTTGCTGAAAAGCAAAAGCTGGATTTTGATTGGGAAATTGCCAGTGTGCAAGTCACTAATGACCGTCCTGCAAAACAATGGTTTTATCTCTTAGCAATCTTGTTATTTAGCTTGGTATGGTTCTCACAAAAATCACGGCAACGAAAGGAGTCAATAGCAGCTTAGGACTGAGGATTCAATAACACCCGAACTCTAACTTGCCTTTTT
>JAGLDT010000207.1 GCA_023145485.1 Cocleimonas sp.
TCCTGAGAGCATCCAATCTGAAACAAAAATTCTGCCTTATAGTTTCGGATGTTATTAATATCCTCAGCCTTTAGAAAGAATATCTCTTCCTTTATAGAAATGCCGAGTATTATTTGCTCGGCATTTTTTTAGCCTTAAATATCCATAATAATGATGAAATTTGCAGTTTATTTTTCCAAAAAAAGGAATGATAAACAAAGGAAACGTTGATACTTTGTTTATTTTCAGGTAAATCTAGGCTTTTGAATTTTTAGCTTTAAAGAGGGATAGCAATCAAAATGTTAAGTGATCAAGAATTATTGCAATATGTACCTGAAGAGGGTTTTTTAAAAGATCGCGTCATTCTGGTAACGGGGGCTGCAGATGGTATTGGTCGAGCCATCTCATTGGCTTATGCACGTTATGGCGCAACCATTATTTTACTGGGTAAAACCATTAAGCCATTAGAAAAAATCTATGATGAAATCATTGAAGCAGGTGGCGCAGAGCCTGCTATTTACCCTCTCAATATGGAAGGGGCTAATGTGCATGATTATCAAGAAATGGCGGCAACCATCGAAAAAGAGTTAGGGCGTTTGGATGGGGTGGCGTTAAATGCAGGTTGGTTGCCCGCCTTTATTCCCTTTAAAGACTATGAGATTGAACTGTGGTCTAAAACCATTACGATCAATCTCCATGCTAACTTCTTGATTACCCAGTCGTGCTTATCGTTACTGGAAAAATCGGATGATGCGGCCATTGTGATCTCAGCACATGAGTCTAATAAAGCTTATAACGGTGCGTTTGGCGTGGCAAAAGCAGGGTTAGATGCAATGATGGATATTGTTGCGGATGAATATGATCGTGATGAACTGTTTATTCGTGTTAATAGCATTGATACGGGGCCTTTATTAACCCAAATGCGTCGCTTAAATTATCCACTTGAAGAGATTGAAACATTGGCCTCTCCTGATGCAATCGTGGGGCCGTATCTTTATTTTATGGGGCCAGATGCTAAAAAACGCAGTGCGGAGCGTATTAAATATGACCGTTTGCCTGCGGATGCTCAGTGGAATGGGGATGACTAAACAGGATAATTTATTTTCTGACCCTAAGGATAGTGTGGCTGATTTTAGTTTTGATGCCATGGTGGCTGATGTCTTTCCTGATATGTTGCGTCGCTCCATCCCTGGTTACGAAAATATTATTAGCATGCTCGGTGTACTGGCGCGTGGTTATGCAAAAAATAATACCTGTGTGTATGATTTAGGGTGTTCTTTAGGCGCTGCAACCTTGTCAGTTCATCGCCACACAAGGGATTTATCGTTACAGCATATTTGTGTTGATAACTCAGCAGCAATGATTCAACGTTGTCAATCTAAACTTAAACGTCATATGCCCGCGTCCTCTGTTGAATTGATTTGCGACGACATTCAGAACATTCAAATTAAAAATGCTTCGGTTGTTTTACTTAATTTTACCTTGCAATTCTTACCGCCAAAAACACGCCTTAGTTTGCTAGAAACAATTTATCAGGGTTTAGAGGAGGGCGGTGTACTGATTCTTTCAGAAAAACTAATTTTTTCTGATCAGGGTGTAAATCAACAGTTTATCGACTGGCATCATGAGTTCAAACGCGCCAATGGTTACAGTGATTTAGAAATCAGCCAAAAACGAATGGCGATTGAGAATGTGATGATTCCTGATACCTTGGCAACACATAAACAGCGTTTAGCCGAAGCAGGTTTTTCACAAACACAGCAATGGTTTCAGGCATTTAATTTTTCTTCTTTAGTCGCATTAAAATGATTGAATTTAACTCTTTATATCAACATCTAGAAGCAACAGATTTAGCCGACTGGGTAGAGACTTTACCTGCCCAAGTTGAGGCAATATTCACACAGCGTTTTCATGGCAAGAGAGAAGACTGGAAGCAGTTGCTGGCTACTCTACCTGAGATTAAAGCCTCCCATGTTAATATCAATGCAAACAAAATACAGATCGGTTCAGATGCTGACTGTGATCAGCAAACCCAACAGCAATTAAAACAAATTTTGCAACAGTTTCAACCGTGGCGAAAAGGTCCTTATGAATTATTTGGTATTGATATCGATACCGAATGGCATTCCGATTGGAAGTGGCAACGGCTTATAGAACATACTTCACTGTTAAAAAACCGTCTGGTATTAGATATTGGCTGTGGTAATGGCTATCATATGTGGCGAATGTTAGGGGAGGGCGCTCAATTGGTTGTTGGCGCTGATCCCAGTCAATTTTTTCTTGCTCAGTTCCATATTATAAAACATTATGCAGGGGCTGATTTACCCATTCATTTACTCCCTTTCAAAGGTGAGGAACTCCCTGCTTTCAGTAAAGAGTATCGAAGCAAAGGTTTTGATACCGTATTTTCAATGGGCGTTCTTTACCATCGCCAATCACCCATCACTCATTTGCAAGAGTTACGTTATTTTTTACGTCCAGGGGGAGAGCTGATTTTAGAAACCCTGATTATTGAGGGTGATGAGCAACGTGTTTTAATCCCAGAAGATCGTTATGCCAAAATGCGTAATGTTTGGTTTATCCCTACCCCAGATTTATTGATACGCATGTTACAACGAGCAGGCTTTATTAATATTCGCGTAGTTGATATTAATCAGACCAGCACAGACGAACAACGCGCGACTGAATGGATGACCTATGAGTCGCTATCAGATTTTCTTGACCCTAATAATAAAGACAAAACCATAGAAGGTTATCCTGCCCCTAAAAGAGCCATTATTATTTGTAATATACGATAGATTAAGTTGCCAACCTACTGAAAAATTTATTAAAACAATAAGGTTAATTTATAACCAATACATTAGCGAGAATAAAGGGTATTCATTGCTACTTTTATCATAATTTGTACTAGAGTTATTAATATAACTATTCCAATAAAATGATAAGAGGTTAGCAATGGCAACATATCAGCCATCAAACATACAAAAAAAATATAATTTTTCAGCAAATCCACCGATACTGGATAAAATTGTCTTTACTATTGATCATATCCATGCAGGTGATCATCATCTCAATAGCACTTATGAGGTGGTTAAATTTCTTACTGATAGAAAAATCCCTGTCACTGTTTTTATTCAATCGACGAATCCAAGTAATGACTATGAGTTTGATCGACACAATGCCCGTTTAATTTATAGCCTTGCTCCACATTTAATAACACTCGGTGTACACCCACTGCCACGCGGAGCGAGTCAACAACAGCAACGCAAGGTATTTAATGCAATCAGTCGTATTGTTCAGGATGTGACAAAAAATAATCCTGCTACTTTATCCTATCATGGTCAGGGAGCAGGTCCGATGCGAGGTATCAGCTTTCCTGGTATCACATTTGCTCGTGGTATTCACCATGCTTGGTCTGTTAACGGCGACAACCCCCTGAATACACCCGTTATGCCATTAGCTTCAGTATCAAGAGCTTATGAGTATATTCATGAGAGGAATAATGTAGCACTGTCTGCTACCTTATTTGTGCATTCTGCAGAGTTAAGAAAAGGTACTCGTCAGAAGCGTGTTTTTGATACGTTAGTCAGAGATGTTATGCAGCACAGACTTCAGGCACTTCCTTATTTACAAGCCATGAGAAGTGACTTTAAACGTAATGATAGTTCATCCATTAGACAAACACCCCCTCATGCAACAGGTGTAATGCGCCTTTCTGCACTAACAAAACGAGGAAAACGCCCTGTTTCAGTTAGTTTTTCAATAAAACAGCGGGATGGGGGCTATACAAATGCTGTTGCTAATGTGAATACCCGTCAATTCAGCCTGCCTGTTGGTCAGTATCGAGTAACGGCTAAAATTGGACGAACGACTGAGACAAAAGACCTAACTTTAACGGCAACTCAGGGAATACATCATATTTTCCTTATGTCTGTTTAGGAAAATGCACGTTCCGAAATATCAATTAAAGTTTAATATAGGTCAATGAGTATACAAAGTGGCTAGTGTATTCTAATATAGCTGATTTGATGTACTAAATAGAACTAATTACAATGGTTGAGAGTTCTTATAAACTGAGTTATGGTTTATAACTATTGGGGAGACTTTCGAACTGCAAAATTTATGTGCGAGATGCAAGCTTTAAGGCATTGGACATTATTTGGATTTCCTTAAACGAGGTGGTTAATAAACAATGGATATTTTTAAAAACATA
>JAGLDT010000208.1 GCA_023145485.1 Cocleimonas sp.
ACCTGTACCACGGACGGTGCAGCTTTCTTCTGCTTGTAGATTGAGCGTCAGACAAGCCAGCGCTACGGCGAACAGTGCTTTTTTTAGCATCCTTATTTTCATTATTTTATACCCTGTTGTAATTGTTGTGTAAGCCACACTATTTCTTGCTGATTAAAAAAGGGCTTCCACGGTGGCATCGGGGTTCCAGGACGACCATAAGTAATGGTGGCAACGATTTGTTCGGTACTCATTTTATTGATCGCATCGGGTTTTAAAGAAGGGCCAAGGCCACCCTTTAATGTCATGCCGTGACAAGAACCACAGTCATGTTTTAATAAGTGTAAAATTTCTTTTTGACGTTCTTTTGAGATTATCGTATTCGCTTTAGTTGCTACTTTTTCAGCTTGCTTTGTATCCGCAGGCTTAACATGCACAATTCCGATCATTCTAGGATGCGGTCCACAGCGATAAGGAAAGTCACCTGCTTTATCAAACGTTCTTTCAAAAAACTCATCAGGAAAAAAATACTGAGGTTCAGGTTCGCCCAGCTTTTCAAACCAGACACTGTGGTATTGACGTTTTTCCTTATTGGTCCAACGGATAGTGTCACCCACTGCAATCGTGATTTCAGCAGGTGAGAATTTAAATTTTATGATCTCTATATCGTGTTTCGTATTTGCCAATGCAGTACTGGCCATACTGATATAAAGCAGAAACAGTAGAATGAATTTCATACTTTTCAGCCTTTTGCATTATCATTATTATAAATGGCGGGAGCCGTCAGCTTAGCTTACGAAGTTGGAGCCTCGTAAGCAGATAAAAGGGCAACCACAAGGGATTGCCCTTACAACGAAAATCTAACCTGATCAACTCGTAAAGCAGCTTATTGCTTTACTGCATTTACCTCGACCGCTTTAGCATCGTCATTATCAAAGCCTAAACGATAGCCCAGTGAGACATGATGGTAGCGTCCATTAACGTGATCATCATGGATAGCAAAACCGAAGTTGTAGATTTTGCCTAATTCCATTGTAAGATCGCCAGGTTTGTCAGATTTTAGCTTACGCTTCATATCAACAACCCACGTTGTACCGCTTAGGGTGGCGTTAAACTCCGTGTTTTGCCCCCCTTCCATAATACGATCTGCTAATACATAACCATCTTCTGATACTTTCTTGCCTGATTTATAGCGCGTAATGTCCATGAAGTGACCTGCGCCAAACTCGGTCGCAATATCACCGTCTTCTTTACGCTTGTCCCAGCCACCACGCATTTTTCCGCGTCGTCCTTTGACTTCAATTTTAGTACGACTTTCTTGGATATATTTCACAACGTCCTGACCTTCAGGATTATGTGGCATACCGTTTAAATCGTGGTGACAAGTTCCCCAACAGCCCGCTTGTTTTGCATATTTGACATCATCACTCGCAAACATAATTGCTAGCTTCATTTGGTTTTCAGCGTCCATTTTGCCGCCATCAACAAACGGTGTAGGGGTGTGCTCGCTGTTTTCCCATTCAAAATGCATATAAAGATTTTCAGCATCGTGAGCGGCTTGAACCACAACAGGGATACCGCCACGCTTATTAGGAATCAAAGTTTCAGGCGCTTCCAATGTTTTAATCGTGCCTTTAACGATTTTCTCTCCCATTTTGCCTGTTTCTTTATCATGACAAGTGAAGCAACGATCGCCCAGTTTAGTAAACGGTCTCGCACCTCCGTGGTCTTTACCTGTTAAAACCCATTCCATTGAAGATTTCCCTGGGAAGAAAACCGTGATTTCACGCGTAGGAACAGCGCTCCAATCAACTGCACTATTTGTGCCACCACTGGCAGCTTTAGGAGCTGAATCAGATGAAGCTGCTGGATCTGAAGCAGTAGCAACTGCTACGGGCGCTGCTGCGGCAGCTTTTGCTAGCGCAGCTTTTACGGCCGCATCAATACGCTGTTGCTCTGCTTCTTTATCCTTTTTCTTTTGCTCTCTTGCTTTAACTTTTATTGCCGCTTCTTTTTCTTCGGCTTCTTTATCGCGCTGTTCTGCCACTTTCATTCCTGCGAGGAATAGCTCAGGCACTTCACGAATAAAGTCAGGATTTGGCTTTTCTAATTCTTCCAATTCTTCATCACTTAGCTGATCACGCACGCTGTTATGCGCAATGCCTTTATGACAATCAATACAGGTTTGTCCTGTTTTCATCGCATTAAGATGCTGTTTTCTAGCCCTTGGTTTTTGAAAAGAAGGATTCATGGACTCTAAGTTATGACAGTTACGGCATTCACGAGAATCACTTTCTTTCATGGTACGCCAAACATTTTTAGCCAATGTAAGGCGTTTTTTATCAAATTTTTCAGGGGTATCAATGGTTCCTAAAATTTTATGCAAAACTTCGTTACTGGCTTTTACTTTGCGCACCATCTTATGAATCCAAGGCTTGGGCACATGACAATCAGAACAGGTTGCACGTACACCACTGCGATTGGAATGGTGAATGGTGGGTTTATATTCGGTGTAAACATTTTCTTCCATTTCATGACAAGAAATACAAAATTCCAGTGTATTGGTTGCTTCCATTGTGGTATTAAAACCACCCCAAAAAATAATACCTAGAAAAAAGAATAATAGTGCAGCGCCCATGCTGGCATTTTTAGTCACTCGGCGTGAAAAAAAACTGGGTTTTTTCATGCTTGTTATTGGCATGTAGTGCTTCCTCGGCGGTTGGAAAGAATACGATGATTGGGAAATAAAAAGGCGGGTTAGATGCTGATCATCGCACCCGCCTCTGGAAGATAAAAAATAAAAATTATCTCCCTTTTGAGCTTATGTCGCTCTGACTTAGGTCACATGGTTTACACGATTGTAAACATTGAACTTGCCTGTTGGCGCATAAAGTCCTTTAACACGACCAATCTCTTTAAGCGTCTTCGCATCAAAAATAATGATCTCACCGTTAGGTTTCTTACTGTCTTTACGATTCCAAACCGATGCCCAAACTTCTGTGCCATCTTTATTAAACTCGAAATGTACTGCCGCATAACCTTCTACTTCTGTTAAACGAATGGTCTTAACAATCTTACGGGTCTTCTTGTCGATGACTTGAACAGACTGCTGAACTTCTGGCTCTGGATGTTTAGTCTGGTCAAACCAAACGTAGTCAGACTTAGGGTGAGTACGCAAGAATACACCTGGACCATCAGATTCAACTTCATAACAAAGTTTCCATGCTTGATCAGGATGACCTTTCGGATCATTGCCCCAAACACTCACTTTTCCCACACCTAGATGCGTTGTTCCACTCACAGGACCACACTTTTCATCGTTCCAGTTAGCACCGGGGCCTGGATGCGGCTTCTTATCCACATCGATCATTGCTTCAAGCTTCTGCGTTACCGTATCGATAACCACCATTTTGTCGGATGCATTGGCTGCGATTTGGAAGTAACGTCCTGTAGGATCAAAGAATCCATCATGCAAGAATTTAGCCGAGTTGATTTTGGTGATCTTCATATTATC
>JAGLDT010000209.1 GCA_023145485.1 Cocleimonas sp.
ATAACGTATTTTCCATCACCCGAAACTGCAACATCACGTGCATCATACGCGACCTGAACATTGGCCAATTTCATTTTATCAGGCGTTTGCCAAAGATCGATTTTAGTCATCATGCCGTCACGACCCATCACGTACCAGAAACGTCCTGGATCTTTAGATTTGAGTGTTTCATGATGCTCCGCGGCTTTGAGTACGTGTACTGCGTAACCTGTATCAATACGTGCAAAGACTTCTTTTTTGTCGCCATCAATAATGGCAATTTTGCCCACATCACGCTCAATAACAAGGAAGAAATTTTGCCAGTTACGATCATGCATTGGCTTAGTTGCATAATCTTCAGGCTTAATATGCACAACATGACGTTCTTTCATTAAAGCGAGCGACATTTCAGGCGGTACAGGTGGCTCATGCTGGATATAACGCGCGAGTAGATTGATTTCTTCTTTCGAGAAAATATCATCAAAGTTATTCATACCCCCTTCTGTACCGAGGGTGATAATTTTCTCAAGACGCTCTGTGCCTTTTTCTAAGGTACTCTTTGGCTCAAGATTTTTTCCCGTTGCCCCTTTGCGCAACACCCCATGACAACCGGCACAACGTTGGAAATACATTGACTTTGCTTTTTCAAATTCCTCTGGTGTGATTTTCGGTGCATCAGCAGCAAACGCCTGCGGTACTATGCCCGTTAACGCCATGCCGATTGCGACCGATAAGGTCGCCCCTATTCGCTTGAATTTCATCTATAATCTCCTTCATTATTGAAAGTTTGTTTTAGGAACTTTTACACACCGATACGATAGATATGCTAATGAAGTCAACCTTAAATAAAATAGGTCTATTGACTCATTGACCTTAGTCAAAATCTGACAATTTGTTATTTTGTTGTTTTTGATGTTTGATTTTTTTACATCATGTTTGCTATGCTGATAGTGTGTTTAACTTGATTATGATGTACTAAAAAACCACTAAAATATAACTAACTAGGGTGTCTGATAAAATGAGCAACAATATAAAAATGATTTTTTTAATGCTAATTGCTGGAATATTATTAGTTGCAATTATCCTTACGTTCACTGCTTTAGGGCTAGCACATCCAGCTCCTTGGGTATTAGTTGCCGCACTGATTGCCATTCCCTTTTTACTGAAAAGAAAGGAACAACGCCATTTTGCGGTATGGAAAGATTCGTACAGTGTGGGTATTAAATCTCTAGATGATGATCATCGTAAGCTACTCAATTTGATCAACCATTTGCAAACAGCCGTTCACTATCAAACAGGTGAAATATTTGAAAAAGAAGCGCTCGATGAAGTCGTTGCCTATACCAAATATCATTTTGAACGTGAAGAAAAAATGCTAGAAGAAGCAGGTTTTAAGGATTTAGAGGCGCATAAAGCATTACATGCAAAAATGATCGCTGAGGTGGATGGTTTTGTGACGGAGTATGATAAGCGAGGTCATGAAGCGCTAGAGGAAGTCGCGCAATACTTAAAAGATTGGTTGGTTGGTCATATTAATGGAACAGACCAAGAATATGGTTCCTTATTGCAAGAAAAAGGTATGGTGTAGATCTCATTTATAGTAAAAATTATTGTTCTTTATTGAAATTAGACTAATCAGTCTACTATGGTGAATATATTTGTTAAAACCTACTATTCCTGATCCTTTTTGTAATCAAATTTCGTAATAGGTCATATCACACAGTCTCATAAATTTTGATAGCATCATGCTATTGAATCGGTAAAATTACGCTTATCTAATAATGAGGTGAAGAAATGAAATCAATAATTCAATTAACATTAGCATTAGGAGTACTGTTATTTTCAGGGTTAACTTTTGCTAAAGGCGTTATGGTAGATGACCCTTATGTGCGAGCAATTCCACCAGGGCAAACTATTTCAGCAGCTTTTATGATGTTGAAAAATGACAGTGATAAAGTAATAGATCTAATAAAAGCAACCAGTGATAGTGCTAAAAATGTAGAACTACATGAGCATGTGCATGAAGATGGCATGATGAAAATGCGTCAGATTAGCAAAATTTCAGTTGCACCTAAGGGAGATACCGCACTAAAACCTGGTGGTTATCATATTATGTTGATTGGTTTGGTAAAACATATCCAGCCTAAGGATGTGATTACTATTAATTTAGAATTTAGTGATGGCTCAAAACAAGAAATTAGGGCTGAAGTTAAAAAAATCATGATGGGCATGATGAAGGGTAAAATGTCGATGAAAAAAGGCATGAAGTTTAAACAACATGCTAACCCTATGCCTAATTTAATGGCTGTTTTTAAAATGATGGGAGATCAATTAGATTTAACAGATGAACAAAAAAGTAAACTGAAGGCAGGGATTGCAGAGCGGAGCCCCAAAGTTAATGAATTATATGCTTCAATTAAAAATTTAGAAAAAGAGATTTATGAAGCGACTTTGAACAGTGAATCACTTAATAAAATTGACCAGTTAGCTGATAAATTAATGCAAGCGCGCCTTGCGCTTATTAAGGGGAAAGCGGGCTGTCGTGAAAGCGCAAAAGAGGTATTAAATGATAAGCAGTTTCAAAAAGTAGTTGAGCTATACCGCGCTAATAGGATGCCTAAGCCTACAAAGATGGATGCAGTGCAGGCAAAAGCAAAATTAATGAAACATGTTAATCCTCTGCCTAACCTAATGCAGGTTGTGAAAAAAAGGGCTGATCAGTTAAATCTTAGCAAACAACAAGCGACTGATCTAAAAAAATGGCGCGATGAACGAGGTCCTGTGACTCAAAAGCTAGCTACAACGATTGTAAAGCTAGAGGTAGAGCTACTTGAAGCAGCTTTAAATAATGAGCCTGTCGCTAAAATAGATCAGTTAGCGGATAGCATTATGCAAAGTCGCGTTAAAATGATTCGAGGCAAGACGCTGTGCCGTGACAATATGAAACGTATATTGGACAATAAGCAGTACGCTAAAGTAATAGCCCTTTATAAAAAGATGTGAGTATAACAATGAAAAAGCGACTGCCATTGTCGATTATTGCCTTACTCATGATTGCTATTGTTTATTTAACATTCTTTTGGAATCCTACGGCAAATAAGGAGGGAAATCATCAAGCACTTGATTTAGTTGCTAAACCAATAGGCGGTGATTTCACCATTGAAACGAAAGATAAGGATTTGTCTTTAAACGATCTGCGTGGAAAAGTGGTTGCTCTATACTTTGGTTATACGTTATGTCCTGATATTTGCCCAACATCATTAGCAATACTAACTCAAGCGTTAAATGAAATGACAGAGGATGAGTTATCTGGGATGCAATCTGTTTTTATCAGCGTTGACCCTGATCGCGATAATTTGACGCGTTTGACACAATATACGCAATACTTTCATGCCAATATTATTGGTGGTACAGCAGAAAAAGAAACCATTGACCGTATTACAAAACTCTATGGTGCAGCGTATCAAAAAGTAGAAAATGATTCAGCGGCGGGCTATCTTGTCGATCACTCATCGTTTACTTATATTATCGATAAGAAAGGTAAGCTACGACACTCATTAGTGCATGGCACAGCTCCTAAAGAAGTCCTTAAAGCAGTGCGTGGTCTATTGCAGGAGTGACTTTAGTCTTTAGAAGAGCCTCTGGAAATGATTTTATTTGATGGTATAAAACCGAAAAGGGGCCATCAGTAATCCTTTTTCGGTTTGCAATAACACCCGCGCTTCCCATTCCATTTTTGAACGGACACAAACAGGTATAACCGCCTTTCCTTTAAAGTGATGATCATCTACTTTATCCAGTTTTGAGCGGTTATAGCCCATATCCATATCAATTCCAATAAAATCCACTTCAATCATTGAAACTTTTACCCCATCAACGTCGACTGTTAGCGCTAGTGGATGCAAGATAGGAAGAGTGTTAGGGGTTATTAATAGACTAACAGTACCGCCACCTGGCAATTTAGACAGGCATTTTTCTTGGCGTAAATCACAGGATGCTTCCAATTCAGCAGTCGCAGTAATTTGAGGTGACATACTTGCTTTGATTTTATAGCCAATGATTAAAATAATAACAAAACCTAGTAGCGCAACGACTGTCCATAAATGTTCTGATTTATTTTTATTGCTCATTTTTGTATAACCTTTCCTATTTAAGAATAAAGATTGAATTTAGGGCTGAGGATTTAATAACATCCGAAACTATAACGTAGAATTTTTGTTTCAGATTGGATGCTTTCAGGAGGCGCATAGTCACTCTA
>JAGLDT010000021.1 GCA_023145485.1 Cocleimonas sp.
AATAAACAGCGCGAAAAATATTTTTGACTCGTAACTTCTCATAATCCACAGGCACGTTTAAAATCAATAGGTTGCGCTGGTGTAAAAACAGTCAGATTGATTTTTAACACGCGTAAGTTATTGATTTTCACTTTTCGGAAAGCGAAAAAGTGAAATTCAGCTAGAAAAAAAATCATTTTTGAATTTTATAAGTTCTTTAAGTTATTGTTTTATAAGGCTACCTGTAAGTTATGAGAAGTTACACCAATTTAGCCTTTTTCAAGGTCTGTTCTTAAAAGTGTACGGTAGTGAAGTCAAAATTAGATCATATTAAGGAAATAACAATTTATAATTTATACAATCTTGCCCTTGTTAAGACAGTACTTATTTTATAACAAGCAAAAAGAGATGCTAGAATGTCGCACCGTTCATCTTTTGAAGACATCCCTATGAAACAACCAGAATTACTCGCACCTGCGGGAACATTAAAAATGATGCGTTATGCCTTTGCCTATGGTGCTGATGCTGTTTATGCAGGGCAACCACGCTATAGTCTGCGTGCGCGTAATAATGAGTTTATGAACGACAATCTAGCTATCGGTATTCAAGAAGCTCATGATCTAGGCAAAAAACTCTTTGTTGCAGCGAATACCATGCCACATAACAGCAAAGTAAAAACATTTCTTGATGATCTAACACCTGTGATTGAAATGAAGCCTGATGCCCTCATTATGGCTGATCCTGGTTTGATTATGATGGTTAAGGACAAATTCCCTGACGTTCCACTGCATCTATCCGTACAGTCTAATACGGTTAATTATGCCACGGTTAAATTCTGGCAAGATTATGGTATGGAGCGAATTATTTTATCACGTGAATTATCGCTGGATGAAGTTGAAGAAATTCGTCAGCAATGCCCTGATATTGAACTAGAAGTCTTTGTTCATGGCGCATTATGTATTGCCTATTCAGGGCGGTGTTTGCTGTCTGGTTATTTCAATCATCGTGACCCTAACCAAGGGACTTGCACCAACTCCTGTCGCTGGGAATACTCAGCTAAACCTGCGGTACAAACAGAGGAAGGCGTCATTGTCCCACCTTCTGAAGCCGTATTACCTGCTAGCGCACTGAACAATGCAGGTTGTGGTGATCAAGAAAGGCATCCTTTAGCAGATCAAATCTATTTTCTAGAAGAAAAGCAACGCCCTGGGGAGCTTATGCCGATCACAGAAGATGAGCATGGCACCTATATTATGAATTCAAAAGATCTGCGAGCAGTAGAGCATATAAAACGTCTCACAGAAATAGGAATTGATTGCTTTAAAATAGAAGGGCGAACCAAATCACATTACTATACCGCACGAACGACTCAATCTTATCGTCAAGCCATTAATGATGCCGTAGCTGGGCGTGAGTTTGATGATAAATTACTTGGCACATTAGAAAACCTAGCCAATCGTGGCTATACCGATGGTTTTTTCAAGCGACATCATACCCATGAATATCAAAACTATATTGAAAATGCCTCCAAAGAAAACCGTCAGCAGTTTGTTGCTGAGATGATCAGTGCCGATATTGAAAAGGGTACTATTGATGTTGAAGTAAAAAACCGTTTTAAAGTGGGTGATCGTTTACAACTAGTGATGCCTGATGGTAATAATAAAGAAATAGAATTAACTTCAATGACCAATCTTAAAGGTGAAGTCATGGACGTTGCACCAGGTAGCGGGTATCAAATGCGTCTGCCGATTGCAGGCATTGAGACTGATAAACTATTAATTGCACGGATTATGTGAGGCTTATAACCCCGCTTAAATGGATAACCTATAACCAGCCTCTACTCAAAAACTAGTTCTTTGAGTAGAATCGAAAATAATTCGCTAAAGTGATGCGGGTATATCCCTAAGTGCTGTCGTGACATCGAGATTCTGCGCTCGATGGCGCATGACATGATCCATAATTGTAATTGCTAACATCGCCTCACAAATGGGCGTTGCACGAATACCAACACAAGGGTCATGACGACCTTTAGTCACTACCTCAACGGCTTCCCCTTCAAGATTTACCGTTTTTCCTGGAATGCGCATACTTGATGTAGGTTTGAAGGCAGTATGTACTACTAAGTCCTGCCCTGATGTAATCCCTCCAAGTGTTCCGCCTGCTTGATTACCATCAAATCCATCAATGCTAATCTCATCGCGATGCTCTGTACCTTTTTGGGTCACACAGTCAAAACCTGCACCAATTTCCACCCCTTTAGCCGCATTAATACTCATCATAGAATGAGCGATGTCGGCATCAATACGATCAAAAATAGGCTCGCCTAAACCAGGCGGAATATTGGACGCAATAACCGTTATTTTTGCCCCAATGGAGTTCCCTTCTTTACGCAAAGCATCCATATAGGCTTCCATTTCAGGTACTTTATCCGCATCTGGGCAAAAGAAAGGATTATTTCTAATCTCATTCCAATCATGTTGTTCGGCTTTAATCGGGCCTAATTGAGACAAATAACCTCGAACTTCAATCCCATGTTTTTCTTGTAAATATTTTTTAGCAATAGCCCCTGCCGCCACACGCATCGCAGTCTCGCGTGCTGAAGAGCGCCCACCACCACGATAATCACGAAAACCGTATTTTTTATAATAGGTATAATCGGCATGACCAGGACGAAAACGATCCATAATATCGGAGTAGTCTTTTGAACGTTGATCAACATTATGAATAATCAATGCAATCGGTGTACCCGTTGTTTTACCTTCAAACACACCTGATAATATCTGCACCTGATCTGGCTCACGACGTTGCGTGGTATGGCGACTAGTTCCTGGTTTGCGCAAATCTAAATCACCTTGAATATCACCTTCTGATAATTCCATATTGGGAGGGCATCCGTCGACAATGCAACCGATGGCGGGACCATGACTTTCTCCAAAGGAGGTCACGGTGAATAATTTTCCGTAGCTATTTCCTGACATGTACTTAATTGTACCTGAGTACATCAACCAGTTCAGATTAAATCGATGTTGTAGGCGTATTAGTTCAGGTACTATACAGATATTTAAAAAATAGAGGAAAAACAGGATGACACAAGATGAAATGAAAAAAGCGGCAGCAGCTGCTGCAATAGAATATGTTGAACCAGGTATGGTCGTTGGTATTGGCACTGGCTCAACGGCTAATCATTTTATTGACCTGCTAGCAGAAATAAAACATAAAATTGATGCAACGGTGGCTAGCTCTATCGCTAGTGCAGATCGTTTAAAAGCACATGGCATTACCGTTTTAGATTTAAATAATGCAGGGACTCTATCGCTCTATGTTGATGGGGCAGATGAGTCAAATAAAAGCCTGCATTTAATTAAAGGCGGTGGTGGCGCCTTAACCCGTGAAAAAATCGTTGCAGCAGCGAGTGAAAAATTTGTCTGTATTGCGGACGAAACGAAGTTAGTGGATACCCTAGGTAACTTTCCACTACCTGTTGAAGTTATTCCAATGGCACAAAGTTATATTGGACGGGAGATCGTAAAAATGGGTGGAATACCCAAACTACGTGAAGGTTTTACCACTGATAATGGCAATATTATTATTGATGTGCATGGAATGGAAATAACCGATGCAATAAAAACAGAAGCTGATTTTAATAAGCTTGCAGGCGTTGTTACAATAGGCTTATTTGCTTCTCGACCTGCGGATGTATTGATATTAGGGACACCAACTGGCGCAGTAACGGTTTAAGGACTGGCTACCGATTTAAGCTGGAAAAATGCGTTGTAGCCTAAATCGATAGCCAAAAAAATTACGCTAACGCTTCCTGAATTAAAGGCACTAAGGTCTCTGGTAATTCTATTTTTCCTGATAGTGCAAACTCATGTGCCTGTGGTGACATTTTATTCCATGTTCTTTGGATAATATCAATCCATTTTTCTTTATCGTATTCTGTTGAGAATTTTCTATAAAAATCTAGCATATAGAACTGAAGAAAAACGAGTGCTGCAATATCTTCAACAATTTGTGTATCAGAGTTTGTTTTTAATGATTTCTTTGCAACTGCAAGCTTAACCCGTTCAATAAAAACATCGTCATAGCCTGCCTGTTGCAATAAATTAGCCGTTGTTTCTGCATGGAATTTATAAAGATTTGTTCGCCAAAGATGATAACCCTTGCGATTCATTGGGTAGTCTTTACGTGGAGACTTCCAGCGTTGAATATGCTGCGCCCTCACCGCTAATTTTGCAACATCATCAGCATCAGGCAAATAAACAGCAATCATATCGCTCATCCGCTGTCCATAAAGCAATTCTTTCGCTATTTTTTGATCATCGACTAATTCAATGTTTGGATCTTCACTATTTGCGACATCAATTAATTCAACCGCCTTATTATACTGTTGTTGTGCTTCTGTCATGACCACGTCCCTACTTAAAATAGAGCATTGTAGGCAATTACGGTTACAACACAATCTATTTGAAGTATAAATCAAGCATAGAGCAAGGGTGCACCCAGTCTGTCATGAATATTATTACTCGCTTCATTGGATATATTTAATGCTTTTGCTAATTTATCTAAATAAAGTGCTTCTGGCTTAGAATCAAGATTAATAGCAAGCAGTGACATTAAATAAACCTGTTCCTCCATACCATTTGGCACACTGTCAATAACACCTTGAATATCCAATGGTGCCTGAACTTCCTGACGTACCATTTCAAGCTCTTCCTCTGGTGCTTCTTTAAGTTGCTCAAGAATTTTGGTCTGTTCCGCCGCATCAATTTTACCATCAGCTTTTGCGGCATTGACCATTGCATGCAAGAGTACTCTTGCCTGTTGGTCTTGTTCTACCGTTGCCTCTGGATCTTTACCCTGAATAGCATCATTAAACATGCTGGCAAAATCTTTACTGCTATTGTTTTTTACTTGCTGGGTATCTTGGGGTGGGCTACCACCAGCTAGGGAACCTAGTAAGCCACCTAAACCACCGACCTTTCCTGCATTTGCTCCACCACCTAATAAGCCTCCAAGACCATCGATCAAACTGCCTCGGTTTGAAGAACCATTCCCCATAATTTTACCAACACCTTTAGCCACTAAAATACCCATTGCAACTTTGCCTAATGTTCCCAGCATACTCATTTTGTTTTCCCTTTGTAATAATCTTGATTTGTTTCTAATGATAGTAGTAGTTTTAAAAAAATACTGTACTTTCATGCAATTATTGTGAGTAAATTTCTCTCTATTTATCGAAAGCTTATGTTGGATCAGCATCAATCACCTTGATGATTAATATTTGCTCTCCCTTTGATAAATTACAAACGCCAGTACATCAACCTACGAAAAACTCTTTTTTTTATTCTAATTCGATATACTATCTTTCATTAAGATTTTGGGGATTTGTAACCGCTGTCAATTATTGGAAAACTAATCCATTGCTATCGACAGAGATTAGGAAGTTACAAGAATGTACTTATTTATGACAGTTCAGGAGTAATAAATGACAACAAAAATAACAATAGAGGGCGAACAAAGCGATATGATTACGGCAATAGATCTCGGTTCTAATAGCTTCCATATGATTGTTGCTCGAATGGATGGGCAAGGCGGGTTTGCCATGTTAGATAAGATCAAAGAAATGGTACGGTTACGCGGTGGTCTGGATAATAACGGGCATTTAAGCCAGCAAAAACAGCAACAGGCGCTGGCTTGTTTACATCGTTTCGGTGAGCGTATTAAACATTTTCCTACCGATAATGTACGCATTGCAGGAACAAACACCTTACGTAGCATGAAAGATTCTGAGGACTTTATTGCACAGGCAAATCTGGCATTAGGACATGAAATTTCTATTATTTCTGGGCATGAAGAAGCACGTATTGTCTATTTAGGTGTCTCTCATAGCTTGTCTAATGATCATGGTAAACAATTAGTGATTGATATTGGTGGTGGCAGTACCGAATTTATTATTGGTCAACATTTTGAGCCTATTAACCTTGAGAGTTTAAATTTTGGTTCGGTGAGCGCAACACAACGTTTTTTTGCGGATACTAAACTCAGTGAAAAAAACTGGAAGCGAGCAAACACTGCCTTACGTTTAGAGATCATGCCAATTGAAAAAGCATTTCGTAACGGCAATTGGAAGCGGGCGATTGGCTCCTCGGGTACGATTAAGGCAACACGTAAAATTATTCAAGAATTACAGCTTGAAAAATTTGGAATTTCACTACAAGCCTTATATCAAATTCGTGATCGAATGATCGTTGCAAAAACTATTGATCGTATTGACTTACCTGGTCTAATTCCTGAACGCATGCCAGTTTATGCGGGAGGATTGGCCGTTTTAATTGCAGTCTTTGAAGCACTACGGCTTGAGACAATGACCGTATCCGATGGTGCGCTACGTGAAGGGCTACTCTATGATTTAATGGGAAGAATCCGTCATGAAGATGTACGTAGTCGTGCCGTTGATGAACTCCAGCAACGGTTTAATCTTGATGTTAATCAGGCGCAACGGGTTAGAGAAACGGCTTTGCATTTTTTTCATCAAGCACGTAAACAATGGAAACTACCAAAAAATACTCGCAAACTACTCGGCTGGGCTGCTGATTTACATGAGATAGGCATTTCAATTACACATAGCAAATATCATCTTCATGGTGCTTATATTCTCGATTACGTTGATATGTCTGGTTTTTCACGCAAGGAACAACACTGGTTATCCGTTATGGTACAAACACATCGTCGTAAGTTAGTTTATGGCATTTTTGATAGTTTGCCTAATACTGAAAAAGGTATTGTGAAACGTTTGAGTATTCTATTACGCCTTGCTGTTTTATTGCATCGTTTACGTCTTGATCAAGCTGTCTTACCTAATTTATCGACTACATTTAGCGGTTTAACATTAAGCTGTAATCAATCCCTACTAGAACAAAGAAATCTATTAATGGCTGACTTGCAACGTGAAAAACAATGGCTACAAAAAGTTAATATTGAGCTAAGTTATTAATTTTATTCCTAAGGTGGTCTAACTATGCATATTATTCTTCTCATTTTATTACTTATTGCACTAATCTTTGGGCCACAATGGTGGGCGAACTATACCTTCAAACGTTATGCTAAAAAACAGGATCATATTCCTGGCACAGGGGGTGAATTAGCACGACATCTACTTGATCGCTTTGAAATGAAAGAAGTACAGGTTGAGATAACCGAACAGGGCGATCATTATGACCCAGAAGCTAAAACCGTTAGACTAACGGAAAATAATTATAATGATAACTCACTGACTGCCGTTGCTGTTGCAGCTCATGAAGTAGGTCATGCAATTCAGCACCATAATAATGAAGCCAAGCTTATTTTGCGTACTCGTTTAGTCAAAATTGCAGAAAAAGTTGCAAAGTTAGGCACTATCATTATGGTCGTTATGCCACTAGTGATGCTAATTACACGCAGTCCAATTGCCGGTATCTTGCTAACGTTAGCAGGGTTAGGAAGTATTGCAGGCTCTGCTGTTATTCACCTGGTCACACTCCCCGTAGAATGGGATGCCAGCTTTAGCAAAGCGTTACCTATTCTCAAACAAGATTATATTCAAACACAAGACCATGTGGCTGTAGAAAGGATTCTTAAAGCAGCCGCTCTAACCTATGTTGCAGCCTCATTGGCAAGTATCTTTAATATTTGGCGCTGGATTGTCTTACTAAGACGCTAAAGCGCTTATACATCCCTCATCTTTTGGATTAAATTCAAGCAGACTATTTTATATGCTCTATAATAAAATAATCAACCAAAGAGTGTGGTTTTATAGCCACCCTTATTCTAATCATGATAGTATAAAAATTAAGCAATAAAATGTTTTTTAGGCGGCTAACAATGTTTCTGCAATATACAATCAATCGACTGGGTTATCTCTTCACTAAAGTATCCCTCTTTACTATTCCCCTTTTCTTTCTTTTGACAATAAGCTCTATTTCTTACGCCGAAACCAAAGATGATACCTCGCTACAGGAGGAAAAAGTACGCAAAGCAGTCATTAACCAACTGTTTCTATTAGGTGGTAAATCTAAGCAAAAAGAAGAAAAAACC
>JAGLDT010000210.1 GCA_023145485.1 Cocleimonas sp.
GGTTATAAGGTGCGTTTATTAAAAAACAATGGTAAAGTATTAGAAGGATTACTAAGTAAGATTGAAGGTAAGCAACTTATCGTAAAGCAAACGTTACAAGGGGGTATTGCAACTACGCCCATTTCAATACAAACTATAAAAAAGTTAGAAGTTTACCGTTAAAATTTTAGGTTAATCCAAGGGTATTTAAAATAATAAAATGCCCTACAAAGCATCACTTTGCAGGGCAAATGATGACTAATTTATTCCCACCAAAGAACAACATAGTCCATTTCCATCTCGCTAGTTTATTTTTAAACATTATTAGCTATGAGGAGTACTTTGCAGTACTGTTTATATTGAGCATCGCTTTTGAAAATAGTTCTAAAGATTGCGAAAATATTTCGATTTTAAGTCGAAGTAATATTAATGCTATTAGAAATATTACTTATTGATACTAGGAATTCATTGAATTCTACTCACTTATTTCTGAAAAATCAGACAGGTTAAGGAACATCCTTGTCTAAATCTCCCCACTGCTGCTGGCATAATGCAATACCTGCTATAGTAGCGGTTTCTGCTCGTAGAATACGAGGCCCGAATCGTATTCCCTTAACGGAAGAATCAAGTAATAAATGGACCTCCTCATCTGTAAAACCGCCTTCAGGGCCAACAATTAAGCTAACCTTATTGTTTTTAGGTGCATCTAATGCACTGATACTAGAATGTTGTTCTGGCAACATAGCAATTTGCAACCCTGAATAAGGTATTGTCAACCAATAATGTAGAAGAGTAGGACCGTATAATAGAGGAATTGAAGTACGCCCAGACTGTTCACAAGCAGCCTTTATAATACCTTCCCAGTGTGCTAATTTTTTTCCCATACGATCTATACCATATCTGATTACGCTACGCTGGGTATACAATGGGTATATACTTTGAACCCCCATTTCTACTGCTTTTTGAAGCGCAAAATCCATTTTATCTCCTTTCAATATAGCAAGGGCAAGTGTTATCTGAAGAGGAGATTCTCGATTCGTAGCATCAAAAGAAACAATCTTTGCCTTTGATTTACGTTTTTCCGCTAAAGTCAGTTTTGCTAAATACTCCCCTCCCTCCCCGTTAAAGAGAATCAATACTTCCTCTTTTTTAAGGCGCAACACTTGAATTGCATGGCGATGAATTTCATTTGGCAAAGCTAGATCTAAACCAAGCTCTAGTGGCCGGTCAATATAAAAACGAGGGATACGCATTGTTTATGTAAATTACCTTTTTTGTTAGTTAAGGAGTATGCATGAAATAATGTTGGGACGTTATTTCATGCATACTCCTAAGTGAGATAACCCAAAAGTGTAAACTATTTTCTAATCTTGATGAAGAGTTTGTAATAGCTATAGGTAATATCTATAGAGGTAAAGCCTTGTTTATAGAAAACTATAAACAGAGTTTATCTTAACATGGAAAAATTGGATAAAAGAAACAGGGTGAAAACTTGCGTCAGGGCATCAAAGGGAATACCGTATAACGGTTAAACAATGGCTAGAATCCCTATAAATAGCTGTTTACCATACTTTAATTAAGTCAGGAACCACTCTTATGTCAAATCTTGTACGACCTCATGGCGGAGGCGACCTAAAGCCTTTACTACTCGAAGGTGATGAACTTGCTGCAGAACTAGCTCGTGCTGCTGATCTACCTCAAATTAAAATGTCATCTCGTGAAACTGGTGATCTTATCATGATGGGTATCGGTGGTTTCACCCCACTAAATGGCTTTATGAACAAAGCTGATTGGCAAGGTGTTTGTGATGATATGAAAATGGAAAATGGTCTTTTCTGGCCAATTCCGATCACATTATCAACTGATGGCGAGACTGCAGATAGTTTATCTGAAGGCACAAATGTTGCGCTAGTGAGTGAAGAAAGTGGCGAGATCATGGGGACTATGGTCGTTGACTCAACGTATATGATCAATAAAGAACATGAGTGTGAAACCGTTTATAAAACCACCGCTGAAGATCATCCTGGTGTACAAATGGTGATGGCGCAAGGTCCTGTAAACGTTGCAGGTGCCGTTAAAGTATTATCATTGGCTGATTTCAAAGAGGTTTACGGTGATCAGTTCATGACACCTGCGGAGACACGCGCTTACTTTGAAAAGAAAGGCTGGTCAACCGTTTCCTGTTTCCAAACACGTAATCCAATGCATCGTTCACACGAGTATTTAGCAAAGATTGCACTAGAAATCGGCGATGGTGTCTTGATTCACTCATTACTTGGCAAGCTTAAGCCAGGTGATATTCCCGCTGAAGTTCGTTCAAATGCAATCGGTACATTGATCGATAACTACTTCGTAAAAGATACTGTTGTTCAAGCAGGCTATCCGCTTGATATGCGTTATGCAGGCCCTCGTGAAGCATTAATTCACGCGCTATTCCGTCAAAACTACGGCTGTTCACATCAAATCGTTGGACGTGACCATGCAGGTGTTAGTGACTATTATGGTCCATTTGATGCACATGATATCTTTGACGAAATTCCTAAGGATGCATTAGAAACGCTACCACTTAAAATCGACTGGACTTTCTGGTGTGATAAATGTGACGGCATGGCATCAATGAAGACGTGCGCACATGACGCAGCGGACAGAATGCTACTTTCTGGTACTAAATTACGTCACGCACTATCTGAAGGCGAAGATGTATCTGAGAAGTTCTCACGCCCTGAAGTGTTGAAAATTCTTCGTGCATATTACGCAGACATTAAAGAAGAAGATAAAGTTAAGATTGAACTTACGGGTCACTCTGCTAAGTAATCTTTTAATCAATTCATTATTGTTGGGTTAATTTACAATAATGAAAACGGTTAGAAAAAGCCTATCTCGCGGTAGGCTTTTTTATGTATCTTCTGATACGACTTCTTGATGCTTTTCCATGTCAGTTCTTTATTTCCTTGGAGTAGCCTTATTTTTATTACTTATTTGCATCTACTAGCTGGATAAACATACCCTTGTATTCTTACAAATCTATACTTTTCAGCTCGGGCATCTCTAGCACCTTTATTCGTTGCTGTCGAAAAATTATCTCCTCTTTTTGAACTCCAGTATAAATTTAAAGGTATTGTTCCTGGCTGTCTATTTTTAAATACATAGCCTTCTACTCTTGCAAATCTATATTTTTCGGCCCTTGCATCCCTTACTCCTTTATTAGTTGTAGTTGTAAAATTATCTCCTCTTTTTGAACTCCAATATAAATTTAAAGGTATTGTTCCTGGTTTTTTTGATGATAAAATACAAGCTTCATCTCGAATATAATTATAACCTGCATTTAGAGCATCATTTCCACCCCTATTAGTTGCAGTTACAAAGTTATCACCACGAGCCGAAGACCAGTACAACTGAAGTGGTAATAAATTTTGAGCTATTACTGAGGTTGATGTAAAAAACAAACTAATTGTAAACAAACTAACTTTTAATACTTTCATTAAATTTCTCCTTAAATTTATTAAAAATAATAAACCATAAAAATATTTTGTTGAACGATAAGTATAGACTGTACCCCGTTTTTTTTATGTGAACTATGTCACACTATACAAATTCATCATTAAATTTAACTGTTTTTTACTCTAACGTTGAACGCCACTCAAAAAATAAGTACTAGCGGCCTCGATTTTTATAAAAGCTACGCTTATTCTCACGTTTTTTCTTCGCTTCATATTTATCCACAAAGCCTTTGTCTAGCTCTAAATCTACTTTTTTATACAACGAAATCATTTGTTTGATGGTCATTTCTTCGTGACGGCCCGCGCGTAATGAACGTGATAAAGAAACATCGCCATAGCGCACTCGAATCAAGCGGCTCACTTTAACGTCTTGAGTTTCCCATAAACGACGCACTTCACGATTACGACCTTCTTTTAACACCACGTGATACCATTTATTAGCGCCTTCCCCACCTGCAAATTTAATTCTATTAAACATCGCTTTGCCATCTTCAAGGATAACGCCTTTTTTTAAGGTTTCGATCATTTCGTCTGTGACATCACCTAATACTCTTACTGCGTATTCACGTTCAATTTCATAAGAAGGATGCATCAGACGATTGGCTAGCTCACCATCGGTCGTAAATAATAATAAACCATCCGTATTCAAGTCTAAACGACCAACTTGAATCCAGCGTCCACTTTTAATCTGCGGTAAATTATCAAAAACAGTTTTACGTCCCTCAGGATCTTTACGTGTAGAGACTTCACCCGCACTCTTATGATAGAGCAAAACACGTGGGGTTGATTTTAAACGTGAATCAAGATGCAAACGCTGTCCACGCAAAATAACTTGATCATTTTCATCGATTGGCTGTCCTGTGGTTGCTGTTACACCATTTACCAAAATCTCTCCCGCTGCAACCCAGCGTTCAATTTCTCGACGTGAACCATAACCTGCACGGGATAATATTTTTTGAATTCTTTCTGCCATTTTTATTACTTCTTTTTTAATGATTGAGGTTTATCCCGTGTGTATTCCTACTGTCCAATAATAAGCCAGCGGTATATACCCAGTGAGTTAATGCCAATAAAAATCACATTCTGCACTGCAATTGCATAAGCACCGCTATACCAACCCCATAGAGCTAAAATTAAACTGGAAATCAAATAAAGCACAAATGCCCATGGGCTGATTGAGATATTAAGTGCCAACATAATGGCAGCGATAACCGCAATCATCGCTCCACCCCACTCCATTAGTTTTAATGAGGATGTAGTACGGTAACTTATTGTAGAACAGGCTGGTTTCATAGAATATTTACAATCAATTAGTTGAGTACTAGTTTTGAATGAGATAATTATCCTTTTTATCATAAAAACTGATGATGACGCCTACCCCTTTCTCATATGATTTTTTGAGTCTTTCAGTGTACATTAAGCAATAGTTAAGTTGAAGAATAGTTTAAACTCCTGCACGATCAGATTTGACTAATCCTCGCCCTACCTCTCTTGGAAAAAGAATATATGAAAAACAAAATGGATAGTATTAGCCAGTTCTTAATAGCAGGAGAATTCCAATACCGTGTGTATGATTTAGGACGTAAACTAACCTTACTACCCAACTCACTCTTTCAGCATATTGAAGATCAAATCGTGCTTTATCCTTATCCTTTTCAGCAAAAAGCATGGCTCGCCTTACTCTTCTGGTCTAAGACGGATGATACTGAACCTACCATCTGGTTTCTCCAATTCCCTATTGATGAATTAGGCTATTTGAAACAGGCTTCCCGTGATGCTTTTTTGCAAGAACTATTGATCCATGTAGGTACAAACTTACAGGCACAGCAAAGTGGTTCACAAATGCAAGATTCACTAAAAGAAAGTGCATTTGCTTTTAAACCACGCCAAGATCGTCTTGCAATTTTCCACGCCTTTGCCACCGTTGAATTAAAACAACCACCCTCACAATATTATCAACAGACTAGGGAGTATCTACAAGGAAATATCGGCTACGAACAATGGCAATTTTTAGGTCTACAAGGTATTGCTGATGTCATTGCCCGCTTGGATATTGATAATAATGAACAATTACTCAGTCAAGCTTTACCACAACTACCTGCTACACCCCTTATCAGTTTTACAGAAAATCTCGAGCATAATGAAATAAGCAATGAATTAAGCCTTGTCCTTCAGCAACAATTACAACAAGCACTTGATGCAGAACAGATCAATAGCCTCCTTATTGCTGCATTAATCCGCGCTATCTCCAGCAGTAAAAATCAACTAACACGGCAACAAGTAATAAAACAGTTATTAGAAACAGACGCTGTAAAAGAAATAGAAGTGATAGCCGCTCTTGCTGGACGAGCATGGCAAGATATTACTCATAACGAATTACTGCCTGACTTTATGCAAGCACTGGCTTACCAACAACAAGATGCTTTTAATGTCATTTTAAGCGATATTATGGGGATACCTAATCTACGGGAACCTATATTAAAAACACTTAGAAACCCTGATCGTTCAAATTTACTCTCCAAACGAATCGGTAGTTTCTTGGACGGTGTTTTTATTTAACCTTTAGTAGGAGGCTTTGCTCGGGCAACGGGAATTGTTGCCTTGCTTGACAATATTGCTAAAATTTAAACGGCTAAAAAGAGCTTAATCACTTCTATTATAAGGTGAATACTAAAAAGGGGCGTGGAAACGCTTCTTTTTTTTGCCTATACTTAGGCGTTTTTCTAAAATGTAAGGATTTTATCAACCATGTCAAAAAACGGCAAAACTCAACGTATTTTATTAAAATTAAGTGGTGAAGCCCTGATGGGGCAGTTTGATTTTGGAATTGATCCTGACGTGTTAAAGCAAACCGCATCCGAAGTGGTTGAACAACAGCAAAAAGGGATTCAACTAGCGCTTGTTATTGGCGGTGGTAATATCTTTCGTGGTGCAGGTTTAGCACAAAGTGGAATTGATCGTGTTAGTGCGGATCAAATGGGGATGTTGGCAACGGTTATGAATGCTTTGGCAATGCAAGATGCCATAAAAAAACAAGGGGTCAACTGCCGTGTTATGTCGGCATTATCCATTGACCAAGTGGGTGAACCCTATTCTGCTTTATCTGCACGCGAATATTTAGAACAAGGCGATATTATTATTTTCGCCGCGGGCACGGGTAATCCTTATTTCACCACTGATACAGCTGCTAGCGTACGTGCTATTGAGATACAAGCCGATTTATTGTTAAAAGCAACGAAGGTAGATGGTATCTATGATTCAGATCCTATGAAAAATGATAATGCTAAGCGCTATGATAGTTTAAGTTATAACGAAGCAATATCACGTGAGTTAGGCGTAATGGATTTAACGGCCATGGTATTGTGTCGTGAAAATAAAATGCCATTGGGTGTTTTTAAACTATTTGATAACGGGGCGTTAGCTGCAATGATTGCAGGTGAGCCTGTTGGTACAAAAATAGAGGTATAGTATATGATTGACGAGATAATTGAAGATGCAGAAACACGCATGAAAAAGACCATTGAGTCGTTAAAAACAGATCTAACAAAAATCCGTACAGGTCGTGCTCATCCGAGTATATTGGACCATATCACGGTTGATTATTATGGCGGACAAGTCCCCTTAAATCAGGTTGGTAATGTCTCCATTGAAGATGCGCGCACCTTGAGTATTTCAGTGTGGGAGTCTCCCTTAGTGGCTGTGATTGAAAAAGCCATTATGACTTCCGATTTAGGGTTAAATCCTATGAGCGCAGGAACTGTGATTCGTGTGCCGATGCCTCCTTTGACGGAAGAGCGTCGCAGAGACTTGGTGAAAGTGGTAAAAAAAGAAGGCGAAAATGGAAAAATAGCCATTCGAAATATTCGCCGTGATGCAAATTCTGATTTTAAAATGCTACAAAAAGAAAAAGAAATTTCAGAAGATGATGAGCGTAGAGCACAGGGTGAAATCCAAAAACTAACGGATCAATTTGTTAAACAAGTTGATGCATTGGTTGATAAAAAAGAAGGCGAGTTAATGGAAGTCTAAATTTTTTATAAAAAATACGGTATCTTTCATTTGTTAGTTGACACTTTATTCATTGGAATTGGTGGCTTTATCCCCTAATGGTTTGGCAACAAGCGGGGCTAAAACCGTCGATTCTAAAAATAGCCAAAAAGTGTACGCTACTTTGTCATCTTATAAAGGATGACAAAAACACCCTATAATATAAAAAACATAAATCAAGGGGAAAATAAAATTAACAGTATTAAAACAATCATTCCACGTCATATTGCCATTGTCATGGATGGTAATGGGCGATGGGCAAAAGCAAAACATCGCCCCCGTTTATTTGGACACCATCAAGGCGTTGAAACGGTTCGCAATATTATTAAAATGTGCAATAGCATTGGGGTGGAATGCCTGACCCTGTTTGCCTTTAGTAGTGAAAACTGGAACCGCCCCAAAGAGGAAGTCAATGGCTTAATGAAGCTGTTTATGATGGCGCTAGAAAAGGAGGCTAAATCATTGGCCAAAAATGGTGTTCGGTTAGAATTTATTGGTGATCGATCTGCTTTTTCTACCAGCTTACAAAAAAAAATAGCACAGGTTGAAGCATTAACCGCATCAGGTGAAGGGCTTCACCTCATTATTGCAGCAAACTACGGTGGACGTTGGGATATTTTGCAAGCGACACAAAAAATGATGCAACAAGTCATCAATGAAAAATCTGTTACAATAGATGAGAGTGCAATCAACCGTTTGGTATCAACCGCGCATTTACCTGACCCCGATCTCTTTATTAGAACAGGGGGAGAAAGGCGTATTAGTAATTTTTTATTATGGCAACTTGCCTATACCGAACTTTATTTTACAGATGTACTTTGGCCTGATTTTACTAGGGATGAACTACAGCTCGCTATTGATGACTTTTCAAATCGTCAACGTCGCTTTGGAATGACAGGGGAGCAAATTAAGGACAAAAAAAATGCTTAAACAGCGCATTATTACAGGAGTATTACTGGCATTAACCGCGCTACTGGGTGTTTTATTATTACCTAGCACAGGGTTTGCCGTTATTTCTATGATTGTGTTCATTAGTCTTGCAGGTTGGGAATGGGCTAATTTAACGAGGTTTAAAGGCGATAGTCCCCGCAGTCTTTTTGTGATTAGCTTGTTACTGGTTGGCGTTATTGCTTATCGCTGGGAAGCAAGTCACTGGGGATTGATTATTATCGGTGTGCTTTGGTGGTCATATGCATTAACCCTTATGGTACGCTATAAAAGAACTCAAGGTGTTGCAAACCAAACGTGGCTATTGCCACTCTCTTCTTTTTTAGTCTTAATCCCTGCTTGGCTAGCCTTGCTTGAATTACACAGCCAAACACCTGTTCTCGTTTTATACTTGATTTTCCTCGTTGCTATTGCCGATAGTGGTGCTTATTTTGCAGGAAAAGCAATGGGAATCACTAAACTAGCCCCAGAATTAAGCCCTGGAAAAACAATTCAAGGATTTAAAGGGGGCTTGTTTGGTGCAGGGCTTTGGGCCTTATTAGCTGTGTGGTTTTTTGGCTTATCGTTTGAAAATGCCATTATCTTTATCCTTCTTTCTTTACTCGTTGCTGCTCTTTCTGTCGCTGGTGATCTCTATGAAAGTTTATTAAAACGTGAAGCAGGTGAGAAAGACAGTGGTACGCTACTACCAGGACATGGGGGGATTTTGGATAGAATTGATGGTTTATTAGCTGCATTACCCGTGTTTACGTTAGGTTTGTTTATTGTAGGTGGTATTGACGTTTAATGAATAATAATCAAAATAGCAAAAAAATCACTATTCTTGGGTCTACGGGAACCATTGGCGTTAATACGCTGGATGTTATCTCGCAACATGGTGATACCTATGAGGTCATCGCTTTAACCGCCCATTCCAATGTCGAAAAAATGTTACAGCAATGCCTACAATATCAACCACAATACGCGGTCATGGTTGAGGAACAAGCGGCTGAACAACTTGCAACTGCTTTAAAAAATCAAGCCAGTGAGATTAACGTTCTATCAGGTAGTAAAGCGCTAGAAACCGTCGCACAATTAGAACAGGTCGATTATGTCATGGCTGCGATTGTCGGTGCAGCAGGTTTATTACCTAATTTAGCAGCAGCTAAAGCAGGTAAACGTGTCTTACTTGCTAATAAAGAGTCGCTTGTCATGTCAGGCAAACTCTTTATGGATGCTGTAGCCGAAAACGATGCCAC
>JAGLDT010000211.1 GCA_023145485.1 Cocleimonas sp.
TATAAGCGTCTGGCAAACTATGCCTTAGACTATCGGTTATTTTTGCTATTTGCTTTTTTGGGGTTGCTAATTAATGCGGCAACACAGCCCTTATTTGCCGCTTATCTTCAACCTTTACTGGATGGAACGTTTGTGGATAAAAATCCAGAAACAATCCGCTGGGCACCATTTGCTTTATTATTTATTTTCTTATTACGCGGTACTTCGGGGTTTATATCGGGCTATTACTTATCGCTTGTGGGACGTAATGTAGTCACTAAAATACGCAGTCAATTATTTGATCGCCTCTTAAATTTACCGTTAAGCTATTACGATAAACATAATTCGGGGCAACTAATTACACTGCTGATTTTTCAAGTGGAACAACTTGCGGAAGCAGCTACGAAAGGTCTTAAAGTTCTTGTTCAAGACATTGCAACCATTATTGGTTTGCTGGCATTAATGCTGTATTACAGTTGGGAGTTAACGCTGGTTGTATTGCTCACTGGACCTGTTATTGCATTGATTATTTCCTATGTTTCCAAACGTTTTCGACGCTTTAGCCGTCAGATTCAAGATTCAGTAGGGGAGGTGACTCAAATCAGTAGTGAGGCCATTGCAGCGCCTCAAGAAATTCGTATTTTTGATGGGATTGCAGATGAGAAACATCGTTTTGAAGAAGTAAATGAACGTAATCGCCGTTCGTTTATGAAACGCATGGTGACTGAGCTACTCAGTATGCCTATTGTGCATTTTATTGTAGCAATTGCACTGTCTGTTATTATTTATATTGCAACCCATGATGGTTTGATTGAGCATTTTACACCAGGCACCTTTATGGCTTTTATGTCAGCAATGATGTTATTGCTTGATCCTGTTAAACGCCTTACTAAAGTCAACTCAACCTTACAAAGTGGGATTGCTGCAGGAGAAAATATTTTTGCCTTACTGGATGAATCTCAAGAAAAAGATACGGGAACGAAACAACTTGACATAGCTAAGGGAAATATAGAGTTTAAGGATGTTAAATTTAGCTATGACTCAAATTCAGAAGATGTGATTAAAGGCATTAATTTCAAGGTGAAAGCAGGTCAAAAAATAGCATTGGTTGGTCAATCGGGCAGTGGAAAAACAACACTGGTGAATATGTTACCTCGTTTTTATAACTATTATGCAGGTGATATTCTACTTGATGAGCTTCCCATAACGGATCTTAAATTAAGCAATTTAAGACAACAATTTGCCTATGTTGGGCAGAATATTACTTTATTTAATGCCTCGGTTAGGGATAATATTGCTTATGGAAAAATGTGCCATGCAAGTGATGAGGTTATTCGAGAAGCTGCCCTTGCTGCTCATGCACTAGAGTTTATTGAAGCATTGCCAAAGGGCTTTGATACAGCCGTTGGGGAAAATGGTACGTTGCTTTCAGGCGGTCAAAAACAACGTATTGCTATTGCACGTGCTATTTTAGCTGATGCACCAATATTGATTTTGGATGAAGCGACTTCAGCTCTGGATACACAGTCAGAAAAAGCGATTCAGTCGGCACTGGACGTTTTATTAAAAGGACGTACTACGTTTATGATAGCCCATCGCTTATCAACCATTGAATCAGCCGATAATATTTTAGTGATGGAGCAAGGGGAAATTATTGAAATGGGGACGCATCAAGAACTTCTGAGTAAAGGTGGTGCTTATGCGACATTGCATCAGTTGCAGTTTGAGGCTAGCACTTCACACCATTAAACAATCACGCTAAACCAATCAAATGCTTATGCATCATCAACATACATCTTGGCTACAACGCTTATTAGAAAATATTTGGTATCAAAAAGGCAAGGGGAAATGGTTATTGCTTCCCTTTACGTTACTTTATTGCATCTTGAATACTTATCAGCGTTGGAAACTGACCTGCAAGCGTTCTAAAATCACAATACCAGTCATTATTGTTGGCAATATTTCTATTGGAGGCACAGGTAAAACACCTGCTGTTATCCATTTGGCTAAATTGCTGGTAAAAGAAGGCTATAAACCTGCCATTATTACCCGTGGCTATGGTGGGATATCCACTAAATGGCCACAAGAAGTAACCGTATTAAGCGATACTAAAGAGGTTGGTGATGAAGCTGTTTTATTAGCAAAGCGTACAAAACTCCCTATTGTAGCGGGTGCTGATCGTTATGTGGATATTCAGTATATTCGCTCTCGATACAAGTGTGATGTGATACTTTCAGACGATGGTTTACAACATTATCATTTACATCGTGATATTGAAATTGTCTTGATTGATGCTGAGCGTCAATTGGGTAATGGCTGGTGTATTCCTGCTGGGCCATTGAGGGAAAGTGGGTGTCGTTTAAAGAAAGTCGATTTTGTTTTATATAATCATGGACTAGTAGAGGGCAAGCATCAAAAAGATAGGTTTATCCAACAACATCAGTTAAAGTCCCTCTTTTCAATGCGATTATCAGGCAATAGGATCTATTCCTTGTCTGGAAAAGAAAGGTATCAAGACTTAACGGTTTTAAAGGGGCAAACGGTTCATGCGGTGACGGGAATAGGCAATCCTTTCCGATTCTATAGCGCATTAGAACAATTAGGGGTTAACCTAATTAAGCACAGTTTCCCTGATCATCATAATTTTAAACAAAAAGAATTACACTTTAATGATCATAAGCTTATTATTATGACTGAAAAAGATGCGGTAAAATGCAAACAATTTATGCTTGATAATTGCTGGTACTTACCCATTGAAGCACAGATAGAGGGCGAGTTTGATCGCTTATTAATGGATAAATTAAAGAGATTAAAAAATGGATAAAAAGCTACTGGATATACTCGTTTGCCCTGTGACTAAAGGCTCCCTTAAATACGATAAAAAAGCACAGGAATTACTCTCTAAATCAGCACGTCTAGCGTATCCTATTCGTGACGGTATTCCTGTCATGCTCGAAGAAGATGCGCGTGAACTCACTACAGAAGAAATCGAAAAATTAAAATAGGCAACTATGCAAAATACTGTTTTAGTGATTCCTGCACGCTTTGGCTCTACTCGCTTACCAGGCAAACCACTGCGCCTTATCGCAGGAAAACCGATGATTCAGCATGTCTATGAGCGTGCTAAACAATCAAATTTTGAAACCATTATTATTGCAACTGATGATAAACAGATAGAAACCTGTTGTTTGGAATTTGGCGCTAGGGTTTGTATGACATCAACGGAGCATGAAACAGGCAGTGATCGTTTAGCAGAGGTTGTCAGTATTTACAACTGGTCAGATGATACCATTGTGGTAAATTTACAAGGGGATGAGCCACTAACACCTGTTGAAAATCTCTATCAAGTAGCCAATAATCTTGCTAATCATGCTGAAGCATCTATTGCTACTTTGGCAACACCTCTATTGGAATTCGAAGAAATCATTGATCCTAATATTGTAAAAGTGGTCATGGATAAAAACGGTATGGCACTCTATTTTAGTAGAGCATCCATTCCCTTTCAGCGGGATCAAAATGAAATTATCAATAATAAAGATATATTACGGCATATTGGAATCTATGCCTATCGAGTCGCTTATTTAAAAGCATTCTCCACCATGAAAACCTGCCAACTAGAAACATTAGAAAAATTAGAGCAACTCCGAGCCATGTGGCATGGGGCGCGTATTCATGTGGATATTGCAACAGAGATTCCAGGGCATGGGGTGGATACAGAAAAAGATTTGATAGCAGTTGAAAAAATTCTTCTGGCTCAACAATTTACTCATTAAGGTGGTTTCTATAGACTTTTACATAAATAACGTCTGGAATCAGATGCTTTAGCTCCACCAGCAGACGAGGCTAAAGCACCTGTTTCCAAGAGAATTTAATCTATGAACGTCTATACAAATACAAATAAAAAAGGTGACCATAAAGGTCATCTTTTTAGTAATAACGTCTTAGTAATTATCTACGACCATATGAATGAGAATGTCTGCTATCTTGGTAGGGATGAGCATGTGTTCTTGCGTGAGTCATAGAGTTTGCAGGGTGGGTATGACGGCCACCTGTGGCACTGCTTCTAACACTAGCTGGGCATTCGTGACGGTGAATTGTATCCCCATTTTTGTGGGAGTGACCGATTGCACTGACACACTGACTTCTTCCATGAGTATGTTGTAAGTTATTACTCGTTCCGTAATAAGTAGGACGCTGTTGTGCTACTTGTTGATTGCTACGTCCTCGACCTTGACAACTGTAACGATGGGTGTGTTTAACACTACCATTAGCATGGTTATGTGTTTTGGAGCTTGTACATTCATTTGCTGGGTGATTATGTTTATTGCTATTATTTGTAAATGCTACCTTTTGATTTCCATATTGCCTTCCATAGATATCAGTGGTACTAGGGTTGTAATAATTTTGTTTAATATTCTGCAGTGGAATGGTTCTAACTGAGGATTGTTGATTGTTATTTTCACAGCTATAGCTGTGTGTATGTCCAGCAGGTGCCATATGGCTGTGTGACTTAGAGCCTGTGCATCGATTAGCAGGATGTGTATGCTGGTTCGCACCTGATGATGCCATTTGTGTATTATTGTCGGCTGTAACCGCTGCGGTCGCTATGGTCAGATAGCGTTTATTAACCCAGCCAGTTTGACCATTCCAAATTATTTTCACCCAAATAGAACCCCCAATATCACTTTCATCGTTTGTAAGGGTTATTCCATTGGTATTTGCAGGGATTGAACCAATGATGTCAAATCCAGTGCCTGCGCCACTACGCATATTTAAAGCATCCCAAGTAGCAACATTAATCACTTGATAACCTTGACTATTGGCAAAACTAGTTTGCATTGCCCCGCAGCTAAATGCTAATGTGGCTACTAAAATTGCTGATTTTACATGATGTTGTATATTCATGGTGTCGATAGTCCTTTACCTATTTTTGAATGTAGAAAATCCTATTGGCTTAAACTTGAATTGCTTTTCGCCTAAGGGATTTAGGTTGAATACTACCTAAATCTTGCAAGTATTTTGTGTAGAGGGGGTGATTCTTGCAGGGCTTAAGTATCATTATAACAAACACATTTTAAGTGTCTCTAATAGCCCTATCTATTTACTGGTGCATATCAAAGTCTTGTGTTTTTTCTAGCAAATTTTTGATGATGTTTATGCTAGCTTACTCCACAATGTATCCCGTATAATTGTAGGCAGACTATAGGAATACAGTTGAGAATCAAGCTCTTTTTTTCAGCAGAGACTGAACAAAGCAGCCACTACATTTCTATTATCAGCAATTAAAATATTGAAAGTTCTACAAGCTGCTTGAGTATTCATCACCTCAAATCCTATTTTTGAATTAATTAAAGCAGCGTAAATATCCTTGGGTGGGAAGGTTTGTTTTGTCCCTGTGCCTAACAAGATAACTTCAGGTTGTAGTGCAAAAATTTCATCTAAATGAAACACTTCAAGATCTGTGTATACCTGAGGTTGCCAATTTGGATTAAAGTGATTGGCACTTAAAATAAAGCCTTGATCAAAGCGTTTATCATTAATACGAACGCTTTGGTGATCGTACCCTGTGATTGCATATTGTTCACTATCATGTTCTTCACTAAATTTCATATTGGTTTATTGGCTACTTTCAAGCGTAATTAAATTCTCATTTTTTCAGACGACCTGTGCTAGCCCCATCTTACACTATTGACACTGCATTGATGCAAATGTAATGTGCTCCCCTTCATTAAATATTAAATAAAAAAGGTAGTAGAATGAATCCTGTAAAAATAGGTTTGTTGGGTTTGGGTACAGTTGGCGGTGGGACTGCAACGGTTCTAAAACGTAATGCAGAGGAAATAGCACGCCGAGCAGGACGAGGCATTATTGTAGACTATGTAGCAACGCTTGAGCCAGAGCGTGCGGATGAGTTAGGTCTTAATGATTTGCGTATTACTCAAGATGCATTCGATGTGGTTAATGACCCTGATGTTTCCATCGTAGTAGAGCTTATTGGAGGTTATTCACCCGCTAAAGAACTGGTATTACAAGCCATTGAAAATGGCAAACATGTGGTTACTGCTAATAAAGCTTTAATTGCAGTGCATGGTAATGAAATTTTCGCTAAAGCACAGGAAAAAGGGGTAATGGTTGCATTTGAAGCAGCGGTTGCAGGGGGTATTCCCATTATAAAGGCGTTACGTGAAGGTTTAGCTGCTAATAACATCCAATGGTTAGCAGGCATTATTAATGGTACAGGTAATTTTATTCTCACTGAAATGCGTGATAAAGGACGTGATTTTGATGATGTGCTAGCAGAAGCTCAGGCGCTAGGTTATGCCGAAGCTGACCCTACCTTCGATGTGGAAGGGATTGATGCGGCGCACAAGCTTTCCATTTTATCATCCATTGCGTTTGGTATTCCGCTACAGTTTGAAAAGACCTATACAGAAGGGATTAGCAAGATTAGCCGTGATGATGTGACGTATGCTTCAGAGCTTGGCTACAATATCAAACACCTTGGTATTGCACGTCGTACCGAAGCAGGTGTTGAGCAACGAGTGCATCCAACTATGATTCCTAAAAAGCGCCTGATTGCTAATGTTAATGGGGTTATGAATGCAATTTTGGTTAATGGTGATGCGGTAGGGCATACCTTATATTACGGTGCTGGAGCAGGGGATGAGCCAACGGCATCAGCGGTGGTTGCTGATATTATTGATGTAGTGCGGGTATTGACAACTGATCCTGAAAATCGTGTCCCTCACCTTGCTTTCCAGCCAGATTCTTTGGCGGATACCCCCATTTTACCCATTGAAACGATTGAATCTGCCTATTATTTACGTATGTGTGCTGAGAATCATTCAGGGGTATTAGCGGAAGTGACTAAAATATTAGGCGAAGGGAATATTAGTGTTGAAGCCATTATTCAAAAAGAGCCTGAAAGTGATCAAGCAAAACAAGTTGATATTATTTTGTTAACGCATCGAGTTAATGAGGGTGATATGAATACTGCTATTCAAAAAATTGAATCGCTGGATGTTATTTGTGGTGAGATTATGCGTATTCGAGTGGAGTCTTTGGATTGAGTGGGGAATAAAAAATGAATTTTATAGAAACACGTGGTAATGATGGTAAGTCACCCTTAGAAGTTAGCTTTTCAGAGGCTATTTTATCGCCTATGTCATCTTTTGGTGGTATTTATGTTCCTAAAATATTGCCTCAATTAGGAGGCAATTTTTTAAAAAAGCATCTTGATAGTAGTTATAAAGTCTTAGCGAAAGATGTCTTAGACGCATTTGAAATCGATATTGAAGCGAGTGTTATTGATGAAGCATTGGGTTTATATGATGCCTTCGATAATAGTAATAACCCCGCTCCCTTAGTAAAGGTCAAAGATGATTTGTATGTGAGTGAGTTATACCACGGTCCAACGCGTGCCTTTAAAGACATGGCATTGCAACCTTTTGGACGTCTCTTATCATCGATTGCACAAACTCGAAATGAAAATTATCTCATATTGGCAGCAACGAGTGGTGACACAGGCCCTGCGGCGTTAGAAACCTTTAAAAACCGAGAGAATGTAAGAGTTGCCTGTCTTTATCCTGATGGTGGCACTTCTGATGTACAGCGGTTGCAAATGGTGACAGAAGATGCCGAGAACCTCAAAGTAATTGGTGTGCACGGTGATTTTGATGATACACAGGCAGCATTAAAAGCTTTATTAGGTTCTGAGCCCTTTAATGCAAAACTGAAACAGCAAAATATTAAACTATCAGCGGCTAATTCGGTTAACTTTGGGCGTATCATTTTTCAATTAATCTACCATATTCATAGCTATCTAGAACTAGTACGCCAACAAGCGATTGATTTAGGTGATAAGGTTTATTTAGATGTACCAAGTGGCAATTTTGGCAATGCACTTGGTGGATACTATGCAATGAAAATGGGATTGCCTGTCGAGAAAATATTGATAGCATCAAATAATAATAACGTGCTGACTCATTTGATTAACAAGGGTCTTTACGACCTAAGAGAATCATCCGTTATTCCTACCACATCACCCGCAATGGATATTTTAAAATCATCCAATATTGAACGTATTTTATATGACTTATACGGTAGTCAGCGAACTAAAGAATTGATGTTGCAACTTGATAATGAAAAATATTATCAATTAACTGATCAAGAATTAGAACAGTTGAAAGGTGTTTTTTCTGCTGATTTTTGTAATGATGATGAAGGAAAAAAGTATATTCAAACTGCTTTTTCTGATGGCTATTTAATGGATCCACACACAGCGACTTGTTTTAAAGCTTATGATACCTGTCGTGAAAAGCCGTTAAAAACGATTATCTACTCAACCGCAGAATGGACAAAATTTTCTCCTGTCATAGCGAATGCATTAACAGGCGAGAACGATGCAGATGATATTGATGCGCTGAAATCAATCGCTAAAGAAGCAAATATTAAAATACCTGCACAAATTAATGCATTATTTAGTAAGAAAATCATACAAAAAACGATTATTGATAAAGAAGATATTGAGAA
>JAGLDT010000212.1 GCA_023145485.1 Cocleimonas sp.
CAAGACTGGGAACGTGCTTGGATGGCTGATTTCAAACCCATGCGGTTTGGTAAAAATTTGTGGATTTATCCCAGCTGGAATGACATCCCCGACGATGATAGCACTAAGATTATTCTAGATCCTGGCCTAGCCTTTGGTACAGGTACACATCCCACCACCGACTTATGTTTACAATGGCTAGATGCGAATCCTCCACACCGTTTGTCTGTGATTGACTACGGTTGTGGCAGTGGCATTTTAGCCATTGCTGCCGTAAAGCTCGGAGCAACTCAACTACTCGCTACCGATATTGATCAACAGGCATTAATAGCAACCAAAGATAATCGACTAAAAAATCAAATTCCTGACCATGCTATCGAATGTTACTTTCCTGAAGAGATGCCAACAGACCCCGTTGACTTGTTAATGGCTAATATTTTATCAGGCCCTTTAGTAGAGCTTGCTAAAACCTTCTCTGAGTTAACAAAAGCAGGTGGACATATTGTGCTATCAGGAATTCTAGAAAAACAAACTGCCAATATAGTAGAAGCCTATCAACCCTACTATAGTGACCTACAAGTCACACAAAAAGAAGACTGGATCAGGGTGACGGGGCAACGTAAATCTATTAACTGAAACTTGGTTGAAATCGTAGCGACAAGATAAGGCTACTCCAAGGAAATAAACTCAAAGCTTATTATATTTGTCAGCAATGCCTTTTGATTTTTCAACGGGGTATTTTATTGCATTTAACGTCATTTTACGTTCTACCGTTTCCAGCAAATCCACCTCTAATTTATCCGCTAAACGAATGAGGTAGATCATAATATCGGCCATTTCTAACGAAACTTCATCCAATGTTTCAGTGGATAACTGTTTGCTTTGCTCATCCGTTAGCCATTGAAAATGTTCGACTAACTCAGCACATTCAACAATTAACGCCATTGAGAAATTTTTAGGCGAATGAAACTGATCCCAGTCTCGCTCTTTGGCAAATTCTCGTAATTTCTGTTTGATTATTTCTAAATCTTTTGACATAGCCTGATTCTCCTAAAGTTAGAGAGTTAAAGTATACCTCCTATCCATGATTAATACGTTGACTAGTTTGAGTCTGCTATGGTGAATATTTTAACTATTATTATGAGTTAACTCATGAGTCTAGCCCTCGTCTATAGCCGTACCAATGATGGAATTAATGCCCCCCAAGTCATCGTGGAAGTTGATTTAAGTGCAGGCTTACCGGGGCTATCAATTGTAGGATTACCAGAGACGGCGGTTAAAGAAAGTAAAGACCGTGTACGTGCTGCGATTATTAACTCCCTCTTTGAGTTTCCAAATAACCGCATTACCATCAACCTTGCGCCAGCCGATATTCCTAAAGATGGCGGGCGTTTTGATTTACCAATTGCATTAGGTATTTTAGCCGCTTCAGGGCAAATTCCTGAGCAATCACTCTCTGAATATGAATTTATTGGTGAGCTTTCACTCGGCGGTCAGTTACGCAAAGTAAAAGGTGTCTTGCCAACTGCTTTTGCAGCGGATAAAAAGCATCGATCATTATTTGTTCCCGAAGAAAATGCCGATGAAGCTTGTCTAATTTCCTCTCTACCTGTTTATACCGCTAATCATTTATTAAAAATTACTGAGCATTTGAATGATACCCAACGGCTCACCCCTTATGAACGTGCCGAAGTTGATCAGACAAAAGCATACAGTGTGGATTTAAATGAGGTAAAAGGACAATATCAAGCCAAACGTGCATTGGAAATAGCCGCAGCAGGTTGCCATAATATGCTAATGATTGGCCCTCCAGGTACAGGAAAAACAATGCTAGCAACACGTATGGCAACTATTTTACCTCCAATGACAGATGAAGAGGCATTAGAATCAGCAACCATCGCATCCATTAGTCATCAAGGCTTTAATTATCAACAATGGGGGCAACGTCCTGTGCGCGAGCCTCATCACACATCATCAGGCGTAGCATTGGTTGGTGGCGGTTCACAGGTTCGCCCTGGTGAAATTTCTCTAGCACATAATGGGATTTTATTTCTTGATGAATTGACAGAGTTTGATCGTAAAGTATTAGACGTTTTACGTGAGCCACTAGAAACAGGTAAAATTACTATCTCACGCGCAGCAAGACAAGCGACCTACCCTGCTAAATTTCAATTAATTGCAGCAATGAACCCTTGCCCACAAGGCTATGACTGTGATCTAAAGGATAATTGCCAATGTTCTTTAGAACAACAACGGCGCTATCGCTCTAAATTGTCAGCACCTTTTTTAGACCGTATTGACTTACAAATAGAAGTACCTCGCTTATCGCGTGAGGACTTACAACGTCCAGAAAATAGCGAATCCAGTAAAACGATCAGAAAGCGTGTTATTAACGCACGTGAAATGCAATTAACACGACAAGGAAAAGCAAACCGTTTTTTAGGGAACAAAGAAATAGAGCAATACTGTAAATTATCCCCACAGGACGAAGTATTAATCGCACAGGTATTAGAAAAATTCAAATTATCGGCACGTGCTTATCACCGCATACTAAAAGTAGCGCGTACTATTGCTGATTTAGCGACTAGTGAAGATATTCAAACTCCTCATCTGAGTGAAGCTGTAAGCTATCGCTCGATGGATCGTTTAATCGCGGCACAATCCCCAGCAAGCGCATAGTCATTCTACGCAACGATTGAGATCAGCCCATCTGGAACAAAAAGACACGTTAGATTAGGACCTTATTTCGTCTACGTTCCTTAAAGACTCCTTATTACTTTAAATATCCTTGGAGTAGCCTAATAACGACGAAGTAGTCCCATTACATCCGCATGGCTTAAATGGGCTGCTAAACTCTTAGGCGTTTGCCCCTCGCTTGTTTTAGCACGAGGGTTAAGCCCTTTATTAATCAAAAAAGAGGCAACGTCCGCATGCCCAAAGCGAGCCGCTTCATGCAACGCTGTCCAGTTTTTTGCTGACTTTGCTTTTAAATTAGCGCCACTTTCTAGTAAGATTTTAACTGTCGATAATTGTCCACGTGCAGCAGCTTCATGAAGTGGCGTTTCCTTTGCTTTATCACGAGCATTTACATTAGCGCCATTTCTAGCCAGTATGCCTGCAATGGTTACCAAACCCTTTGCTGCAGATTTATGTAAAAGTGTCTCACCAGCACCATCGGTTACTGATACGTTAGCATGATTTTTCATTAATAGATCAGCCAATCGTGCATT
>JAGLDT010000213.1 GCA_023145485.1 Cocleimonas sp.
TTTATGGAATTCAGGATGCACACCGCCATGAAATTTCCAATATTTACGTTGTTTAGCGCTGATTTTATTACTCATGGTTGTGCTCCCCCTTTTGTTTCAACCACTACTGCAATCGCTTGTAATCCACGCACTACATGATGCGGCTCAGGATGCTTCCAACTTGTAGGCGTTTCTTTTATTGGCACCATAATAATGCAATCGACAGGACAGGGGGGCAAACACAAATCACAGCCCGTACACTCTGCTTCAATCACCGTATGCATATGTTTAGCAGAGCCGACAATAGCATCAACAGGACAAGCTTGAATACACAAGGTACAGCCTATGCAGTCCTTCTCAATAATGACCGCAACCGTTGCAATATCCGAACCTTCAGCCAGCTCTTCATTCAATGGTTCAGGTTCAATATCAAGCAAATCGGCCAAGGCTAAAATCGTTGCCTTGCCACCTGGGGGGCATTGATTAATGCCTATTTCTCCTTTAGCAATTGCCTCTGCATAAGGTCGGCAACCTGCAAAACTGCATTGACCACATTGTGTTTGGGGTAAGAGACTATCAATTTGATCGGTGATGGGATCGCCTTCAACCTTAAAACGAACCGAGGCATAACCTAAAATCAAACCAAAAAAAGCAGCGATACCAACTAACACCACAATTGCCGTGATTATCTCAATAACCAGCATCATGTTTTAATCAAACCCGTAAAGCCCATAAAAGCAAGTGCCATTAAACCAGCGGTAATCATCGCAATGGCACTGCCTTGAAAGACCTCTGGTACATCTGATGCCGAAATCCGTTCACGCATGGCCGCAAATAAAACTAAAATCAAGGTGAACCCCATCGCTGAACCAAAACCATATAATCCTGATTCTATAAATCCATTAGATTTTTGTACATTTAATAAGGCAACGCCTAATACCGCGCAGTTAGTTGTAATCAGAGGGAGATAAATACCTAATACATTGTGCAATAAGGGACTAGTCTTATGCACAACCAGCTCAGTGAAGCCAACAATACCTGCAATCACTAAAATAAAGCTAATAGTGCGCAGGTAATCTAAACCATAAGGGTGTAGCAGATAGGTATGAATTAAATAACTAGTAATAGAGGACAGCGTCAACACAAACACCGTCGCCAAGCCCATTCCAATGGCTGTTTCTAGTTTACGAGAAACTCCCATAAAGGGACACAGCCCCAGAAACTGAGACAGCACAATATTATTCACCCATACTGTGCCAATAATAATAAAAAGATATTCGATCATAGAAAGCTTGAGAAAATGCCAAAAGAAGCGCACTAGTTTGACATAGCAAACAGAGTACACCTAATTTATTTAAATATTGAAGAGAATAGCGAAATACGAATAAAACCTCATTGATATATCTCACGCTCCATCAATTTATTGAATAGAGTTAATAAATTATTAGAATAGAACTAGTTAATGGCATTCATGTCGTATTCTGCGAGTCATCAATAGTAGTTGACTTAAAATAATAATTTAAATAAAAGGATCATAATAAATGAAAACACAATTAATTCTAGCAAGCATGGTTTTATCAACAGCCTCTTTTACATTAAGTGGTTGTAATTCTGGTGCAGCTAAGGGAGCAGCTGTCGGTGCAGTGGCAGGAGCTGTTGCAGGTAGGTCAACAGGTGATCATAGTGATCAACGCACAAGAGAAGGTGCCTTAATTGGTGCCGCAGCAGGTGCTATTATTGGCAACGAAAGTGACAAACGCAGATAAACCTCTGGTAATATTGATTCACAAAAAAGCCCACTTAATCGTGGGCTTTTTGGGTTTAATAATACTCTTAAATTTTAAAGAAACGTCATTGTTCTTTGTCTAACAACCTCATACAAGCAAACACCCGTTGCAACGGAAACATTGAGGCTTGATACCTTGCCAGCCATTGGAATTGAGATTAAATGATCGCAATGTTCTTCGGTTAAGCGTCGCAAACCTTTTCCTTCTGCGCCCATCACAATCGCGGTTGGTGTCTTATAATCACCTGCATACAGGTCTTGGGTAGCTTTATCGCTTGTTCCTGTGATCCATACCCCAGCATCTTTTAACAAATCAATAGTGCGAACAAGGTTGGTCACTTGCACAAAGGGAATCGTTTCAGCAGCCCCTGAGGCAACTTTACGCGCAGTCGGGGTTAAACCTGCTGCTTTATCTTTGGGTGCAATCACCGCATCAACCCCTGCCCCTTCAGCGGTACGCAAACAAGCGCCTAGATTATGCGGATCGGTAACGCCGTCTAAAATTAATAATAAAGGAGGTTTATCCAACTCACTGAGGAGATTAAATAACTCATTATCATCCCACGATTTAGGTGCATTATACTCTGCCACAATCCCCTGATGTTTGCGCGATTTTGCTAACTTATCCAGTTGATTCATACTGGCTTTATGTAGAATTAAACCCTGTTTTTGCGCTTGTTGCGCTAAGTTGACGACACGTTGATTGCGTTTAGACTCTGCAACCCATACCTGAACCACATTATCAGGATCACTTTCTAATGCACTTTGTACTGCATGAATGCCACTCAGGGTTGTTTTCATGTTTTCTTAGTTATTTTTTTTGGAGCTTTCTTTTGGGTTTTCTTCTTAGTATTCCTTCTAGGTTTGCGTGGTTTATCATCCTTTGATTTTGGGAGTGTAAAATCAACTTTTCGCTCATCCAAATCAACCCGTGCAACCACTATTTCAATGGAATCACCCAGATTGTATTTTTTACCACTACTCTCACCCGTTAAACGATGACGTGTCGCATCAAAATGGTAATAATCACTCGTTAATGCAGTTACATGGACTAAACCTTCGACATACACTTCATTTAACTCAACAAACAAACCAAAACCAGTAACGCCTGAAATCACACCTGTAAAGGTTTCGCCGACTTTATTTTGCATATATTCTGCTTTTAACCATGCCATCACATCACGCGAAGCATCATCTGCACGGCGTTCATTAGTAGAACAATGCTCGCCTAATGCTTTCATATCTGCATGATTGTAATCATAGGACTTTACCGTCTTACCTTGAACAATATGACGAATAGCGCGATGCACTAATAAATCAGGATAACGGCGAATAGGTGAAGTAAAGTGAGCGTAGTCTGTTTGTGCCAATCCAAAATGATAGGTTGTTTCTGGCTTTTCAGGATTCACAGGCGCATACACAGCACGTGATAAAGAACGTAGCAATACAGTTTGAATTAAATGAGCATCTGTTCGATCAATAACAGTTGCTAATAAATTAGCATAATTCTTAGGCTGTGGCTTATCACCCCCTCCTAAAGTTAGACCTAAGCCTTTTAAGAACTCATGAACTTTCTCAATACCCTCTTGATCTGGTCCTTCATGGACACGGTGTAGTCCAGGTATTTTATGCTCTTTTAAGAAACGCGCTGAACAGACATTGGCAGTAATCATGCACTCTTCAATGATTTTATGCGCATCATTACGTTCTGTTGGTAAAATATTTTCAATTTTACGGTCATCACCAAAAATAATTCGGGTTTCAGTGGTTTCAAAATCCATAGAACCCCGTTCATCACGGGCTTGGCGTAACACATGGTAAAGCGAATAAAGATCATCTAAATGGCGTACAACATGACTGTATTCATCGCGTAATGCATCATCCTCATCGACAACAATGGATGCCATTTTGTTATAGGTCAGACGTGCAAAGGAATGCATCACTGCTTCAAGGAATTCATACTCAACAATCTTACCCTGCTGATCAATCAAGCAAGAACAAACCATGCAGAGACGATCCACATCAGGATTCAGTGAACACAAGCCGTTTGAAATCGCTTCAGGCAACATCGGAATCACTTCAGCAGGGAAATAAACCGAAGTGGAACGATTCCATGCTTCTTTATCTAACTCACCGCCAATTGGCACATAATGAGAAACATCAGCAATTGCAACCACTAAACGCCAGTTATCCCCTTCACGCTGACAAAAAACAGCATCATCAAAATCACGCGAATCTTCACCATCAATAGTAACTAACGGCACACCACGAAAATCATAACGTGGTTTTATATCTTTTTCAGTGGCTTTATCACCGAGTTTATCCGCTTCAGCAATGACCTGTTTTGTCCATTTATGCGGTAAATCATAAGAACGCAATGCAATATCAATTTCCATTCCAGGTGCCATATGATCACCCAAAATTTCAACAATTTTACCAATGGCCTGATGATGCACGGTAGGATGCTCAACAATAGCCGTGACTACAATTTGCCCATCAGTTGCATCATGATTACTCTCTGCTGGAATCACAATATCTTGCGTAATACGTGAATTATCAGGGCGGACAAAGCCTATATGACCGCCTTCCCCTCCAAAATAACGTCCAACCACCTCTTCAGTATTGCGCTCAACCACTTCTACAATAGCACCTTCTTTGCGTCCGCGACGGTCAATTTCTTTGACCATTGCCAATACTTTATCACCGTGCATTACTTTACGCATTTGCCGACCATGTAAAAACAGATCGTCACCACCATCATCTGGAATCAAAAAACCAAAACCATCAGGATGCCCAGTAACCCGCCCTGCAATTAAATCGGCCTTTTGAATCGGGATATATTCTTTGCTACGGTTATATATGATCTGCCCATCACGCTCCATTGCGCGCAAACGATACTTCATCGGGTCTAAATCTTCTGGCTCAAACAATCCCAGCTCATTGGCTAGATCTCTAAAACCCAATGGCTTGGAACTTTTAGTCAAAATCTCAAGCATTAACTCCCGACTAGGAATAGGACGACCGTATTTTTCAGCTTCACGTTTTTGGTGCGGATCAATATATTTCTTCAAAATTAAATTTATCTTTGTTTATTTATAAAAAATGCATTCTACTCTATCCCAAGCGATTTAAACACATTTACATTATTTGCAACTTTTTTATAAAGTATTGGTGAAAAATAATGTATGTAACGCCAAACCAGGATCATCAGCACGCATAAACGCCTCACCAACTAAGAAGGAGTTAACCTGATGATCACGCATTATTTTTATATCATCGATAGTATGAATGCCACTTTCTGTTACCACAATACGATCATCAGGAATCAGTGATAGCAACTCGATAGTTGTTTCTAAACGAGTTTCAAAAGTACGTAAATTACGGTTATTAATTCCAACCAACGTTGCTTCAAGTGGTAAAGAACGTAATAATTCTTCTTTATCATGCACTTCAATTAAAACATCCATCCCCAGTTTGCGTGCTAGCGTGTAGAGACTCCATAGCTTCTCATCCTCTAAAATAGAAACAATTAATAAAATACAATCCGCCCCCATTCCTCTAGCTTCATACACTTGATAAGGCTCTAAAATAAAATCTTTACGAATAACTGGGAGATTACAAGCTGCTCTAGCCTGCTGTAAGTATTCCTCAGAACCTTGAAAGAAATCTTTATCTGTCAATACAGAAAGGCAACTGGCTCCCCCTTTTTCATAACTCGCAGCAATCTCAGCAGGATTAAAATTTTCACGCATTACCCCTTTACTGGGTGATGCCTTTTTAATTTCAGAAATAACCGCTGAT
>JAGLDT010000214.1 GCA_023145485.1 Cocleimonas sp.
GTAGCCGTTGGATTCGTCGCTACCGCTGGAACGCTAACGGATGCATTCCAGCCCACCCCGTTAACCGCCGAGCGCTCCATAAATCCGCCTGCCGGGATAGTGTAGGTGGTCGTAGTGTTAACTTGGATCGTATCGGTCGAGATTTCCGTGCTCGTGGCGTCATATATTTTAACAAAAGTTGGCGCTGCGCTATTGTGAATCACTACATCAATCTCGGCCGCTTGTGTGGCCGTGCGAATAGGGCCAAAAGCGCCCACCGTGCCTGCCGTTGTCCAGCCCATTACCGAGGCATCGCCCGAGGTAATCGTTGTGGCCGTAAAATTAACCGTGTTCGTCGTGGTCGCGCCGCCCCCACCAGGGGCTTGATTATTGAGTAATAAATACCGCTGTTGCGAGCCGGTCGCGGCGGGTAGCGTTGTAGCTAATTGCTCAATAGTGTATATACCCTCACCATTAGGCACAGCGTTGGCGGTTAAAATCCCCTGTTTAGGCAGTCCCTCAACGTCCGCAATCTCCCATGTATTCGTACCGTCTGCGTGATGCTGGCGAACGTGTTTACCATCCGCCGTGGGTTCGTCCGCTGTTGCCGCGTCCGCAATTTCCCATGTATTCGTACCGTCTGCGTGATGCTGCCGAACGTGTTTCCCGTCCGCCGTGGGTTCGTCCGCTGTTGCCGCATCCGCAATTTCCCAAGTATTTGTACCGTCTGCGTGATGCTGGCGAACGTGTTTACCATCCGCCGTGGGTTCCGGCATGGCATCTTCGAGCGAGGCTAACCACTCCGCCTCTGTCCCAACAAATCCCCCCGCTACCGCCGCATCATAGGCCGATGGTCCCGCCGCTCCCGCCGCTCCCGCTGGTCCGGCTGGACCCGCTGGCCCCGTACCAGGGCCGCCCCCGCCTAAATTTAGATCACCATCCCGAACGCGCTCAATATGCCGGGAACCGCGCCGCGATTTTGCGTATCTACTAGAAAAACTCATATTATTTAAAACTCCATTGTGTATAGGGTTAGGCCGTGAGTTGGGCCGGGTTTTTAAAACGTAATAAAATAGGTTTTGTTTGTTAAAATTAAACAAACAAATTACACAAAAATCTTTTTTTCTGTTGGTAGTCGAAACTCTATATGCGAGTTTCTAGGGTCATAAATAACACGCGGATTTTCAGCCGCAATGCCCGTTACCGTTTCGCCTTGTGGGCCTTCGGCTGTAATTACGCCATCTTTAGAATAAATATTAAATTTTCCAAGCTGGACGCCTGTATGCGTAAGCCCTGACTCATTTTCAAGACCTGTCTTTACAATTTGATTGTCAGTTGTTTGAGAGGTGCTTGTTATACATATATTAGAAAGCGTTCGGGTACGTGTCCATGTACCCACCACGTCGCCTGTATCTTGATTGATGACTTCACCGGATAGTATGTTTGTAATGGTGTATTGTGTTTCTATCCCTATGCTTACTTGGTCAACATAACCACTAGTAGACCATTCTGTTTTTTTTCTTGTTCCCCCCTCTCGATAACAAATGTTATAAACGCCTGATGTATCCGCTGGAAATCGGGTTATTGCCTCCCCTCCAAAACCCTTGCAGTTAGGCCATACCGGCATATTAGGCGGCACCGTTGAGCTAGAAGAGCCTGTGCCATCTGTATACACAACGTAGTAAAGGTTGCCGACAATAGTGCCATGATTATTGTCATCGATTGATTCGGGTACATTATCGTAGACAGTGTTTAACACTGTTTGAGTTCCGTCATGATACGTTTGCTCAGATACGATAATCATATCTTGATTGCCTTCCCTGGATATCTCCTCTCTATCCGCCAACAATTGGCGCGTATGATCTACAACATCAATCACCCCATTGCTTGAAACTGTAAAAGCAATTTCATAATACGCATAGACTTTTGTATGCTGACTACCATCTAAATACAGTTGGCCGGTATAGATCATCAGTATACGTTTTGAGCCGTCTGGCGATGTATCGTGAACTCGTATTTTCATCGGGCCACTATCGCCAGACAGTAGCGGAATCGCTGGAATACTAACCGTGTAACTGATGACATTGGAACTGTTGGATTGATCTGTAAACGTCCATAGGATATCTGTCGGTAATCCGATAACGAGTTCAGCCGTGTTTAAATGATAGTTATAAGTTTTGCTTTCTGATTGAATAAACCCTAGATCAGAATCAGGAGTAATGAAAATATTATGCGGTCTACCATCCGTCATCACTGTATCATTTAATAATGAATTTGATTGCCCGCCCTTCCTAGGCAAATCCAATAAATAAACGTTATTAATAGCCGACTGTATAACGCCGCCCTCTTTTAATCCTGCGTGACTGGCTAAAACGCCAAAAGCAACGGGTTTTTTTAAAATATTAGCCATTAGGGTTGATCGATATCCGCCCAATTTAGCGTTAATTCTGGATCAGTAGCGGTTATTGAAGTGGCGAAACTGGTCACTTTTACATTCTTATAAATGAATGAAAATATGCCATCAGCCGAATTTAAAACCTGCTCTGTATCATGATAGATTCGCAAGGCTTCAATCTCATTATGAGCGCCTGCAATCTCTCCTTCCTCATCTTTAGCGCCCTCACCCCCATTTTTATTCGTACCGGATGCCGTTCGCCCCTTCTTTTTCTTAAACTTCAGTTGTTGCTTGCTTTTTTCAAATAAATCACGATCTATTTTTATTAGGCTTTTTACATCCTCTGCTAATAAAGGCTTATAGGATAACGCCTGAATTTGTGTTTTTAAAGTTATGAAATCTGACATTGGTCTATACCTTAACGGTAATTGTTTGATTAGCTTCTGGACGGTCTACATCGAAGGTGTCCATCATTTCATCATTGATATCTGGCAGGGAAACAACAAATTGCATTGAGGATGCTAACTTAGATTTAATAAACGCCTCTGAAGCGCTAGGATCTACAATGATCGTTGTGGCTGATTTTGACGCACCCTCAAAACATAGCCCTGTTTTCCCCTGCTGCCCATTCGGGCCGATAAACGTGTACGTGTCTGCCGGAATCTCATAATTTACTGAGTTATCAATCGGCAAAGTCTCGATAGGCATCTCATCGGTAGGGACGAGCGCGCCATCTGTGCCACCCGCTAAAATGGGGATATACAGGGTAGTGGTCATGGTCGCCTGACCCGTTTCGGTATTGATATTCATCGCGATATTTCCCGCCTTACCTGACGCGGATACTTTTCCAGACACAATAGAAATATTTTGTGTCACATCGGCGCTAGGATCAATAATCGTTGTCGTAGACAACCGCCCTATTCTGTGGCTTCTCTTTATCGTTACCTGTGCTTCAAGCATGGCGCGTTTAATTTCTTCGTCTAAGGCTAGATAGTCCCGAAAAACGTGGTATTTTTCGCCCAATTCAAAACCGTTTAGCGCGGTAGCGTAGTGACCAAAATGATTTTCATGTTTACCATTTATAAACGTTTGAACAATATCAGGATTCGTATGAATTCCCGCTTGTGGGCCGAATTCATTGTATTTGCAGGCTACTTTGCTCTCTTCCCAGTCTGTGGGATCGCTAACCGTTGTATATTTTACAAATATACTTTGCCTTGCTTCGCCCAAACTGCCAGTTGAACCCGCTGAAAGTGTCACCGTGAATTTTTCCGTAACTTTCTGATTCCATTTGTCCTGTAAAACGCCTGCCGCCCCTGTAATGATTTTATTATAGGCATCGCCAGGCCATAAAAAGGGCGCGCCAGAGCCTTGAGGAATCCATGCAGGGGAAGGTAAGAACTTCGCGCCCACTGATAAAACGCTGGCGTCTATATTATCTAAAACCGTTGTTAACGCATCCCATGCGGGTAAGCGTTCCTCACCCGTAATATAGGGGATTGCTCGCCCTTGATCGTTCCAATTGAAGTTACATATTCGGGATCGATTAACATTGTACGAATACTCAACCTCTAACCCTATGGTATTGATAGGCGACCCCCCCGCGCTTGAATTGCCGCCGCTCGGAGTTGTCACACACAAATCATCGTTTGAAGTCACTGAAATTGACCCTGCTGGCGAGTCATACGCGGTATAACGTGGGGTTCCGTTTGCGGTTAACTCTACATGCCCCGCCGCCCGTTTTAGCCTGTCATTAATCCGCGCTTCGCCCGTTAGGATTGAATCCTCTGGCAGGTCTGGGCCTGGGACTAGATCATCAACCGCTTGATCTGACATACCGTTGAGTTTTACTTTTCGCAAATCAGAACATTGCAAGGTGATTTCATCCGCACTAGGGTTATAATTTGCGGAAAGTATTTTACCCTTAAATAATAGCGCGCCGCTGGTATTATCAGCCGTACCCGCTGAATAGGAATAGGCGAAAGACTGACCTAGATAACTGTCTAAATCTATCGTAGCAGGAGCCGCAATCGTGGCAGAGCAAGATCTTGCCGCGTCTTCGCTGATTGTAATATTTATGCGTTTAACATCCATCGTAGTCTAATCAAACCGTATCGGAGGAATCGCAATCATTAACCGATAAGGCTAGATTGGCTTGAGTACCTGTGACCCCGCTGGCATCTGTCATTTCTACCCATATCTCAGGATGACCGGTATTACCCGCCGTAATGATTATTTCAGTGCCTAAACTAAGGCCAACCCCTGCAACGGCACTGGTTAAACCCGCTTCACTTGTTGCCAGCTTTACATCAGCCGCCGCTAATCCCCCGGTCGTGTCCGTAAATGAGACTAAAATATTATCAATGCCTGGGCTTGATGAAGCCTTGAATGTTTTTCCTGATGTACCGACCAAATAAACGCGCCCCAATTCTGAGCCATTAACGGCACTTAATGAAAGCTGAAACGTGCCTAAATCGGCGGTATCAGCAAGCGCATTTTGAAAACGTAAAAAAGCCATATAATCACACTCTTAAATTGATTGACCGCACCAGTTAGACGATTCCGAAAAACTGAAAGCGTTTGCATCCGTAAACAATACAAGTTTTAAATCTTGCGTTTTAATGCTCTCAACACGAGAAATTTTAAGTTTTAATTGCAGGGGTTTTATTCGTACAATCCCCTCAACATTGTCTCTAATATCTAGAGATAGCGTTAAGGGTTGAACGATAACGCCGCCGTGAATGACCGCTTCCAGGGCTAGATCAGGTACAACCGTTAGGATCTCTTCAGGCCGTGTAACATTAACGGTTATAGCCTGAGTACGGATGGTCCCGCCTATCAGGGTATATTCAACATTAAGAACGCGAGACGTTAACCCAGATAGACCCCCTGTATGATTTAATCTAAGTTTTAAATTATTTCCCCAACTAGACCAGGGCGAAACCGCACCAGCCGATGTTAAATTCCACCTAGACCGCTTCTTTTGAAAATATAAATACAAATAAGACATGGCTAGATCGGAGGCGACACCCGCCGCCCAATTGCTTATGTTTACGCTCTCGATATGATTAGCCGGTATTACGCCTGCGATGCTCTTAGTTTGCGCGGTAGTTGAGCCTAAAGGGAAATTAAAATCTATTGCACTTGTAGTATAGACTTCCTGTCCTGGGGTATTCTCTCTAGTAATATTGACCGTAATTGTCTGACTATGAACAGTCCCATTGTTCATGGTGTATTCAATATCGAGATCCCGCGATATTACTCCCGGTAAACCCCCATTAGAATATAAAACAATTTTCAAGCCACTAGCAGGGGAAGCCCCTTGACTCAACACCTTAGCGGTATTAGCTGCGTCCCACTGAGTCCGGTTATTTTGAAAATAAAGCTGAAGATAATTCATGCCTAGATCTACGGCTAAACCAGGCGTCCAATTAGTGATATTGATACTCGCAATATCAGCGGGAACCAGTACACCCGTGAGTAATTTTGTTTCCCAGGCGGTCGCACCGAGTGGGAAATTCACATTAATTGCACTCGAACTATAAATAGCCGAAACGGGGCGCGCTACATTAACGATTAGGTCTTTATTAGCCGGGCCGTTTTCGTCCGTATACTGGGTGATTGTTAACGTCTCAGAAGAAACGCCAGGGCTTCCAGATTCAAGAGCCGTAACTTCTACGGAAGCCGCCGCATTAACAACGAGAGTCGCTGTACCTGCTTCATTACTGCTTGAGTATTCGAGCTTTTTAAGCGTTCCATTCAGGACTATATTCGAGATTCCGTTCCCTATCCAAAAGTTTGCAGGAAAGCTATTAATAGCCATTTCTTCAATATCGAAACCGTTGTCATCATCCACGCCCACAGAACTTGAAGCGTCACCTCCGCCCGTGGTTACAGTAATATCGAGTGAGGGAGGCGTGTAAGACATTAAATTTCTCTACACTGAAAACTAAACTGCAAACCGCCCACGGATGCCGCTGATTTAGCCTGCCCGTTTAACGTCATAGAGGTGTTATAAACCTGCAAAATCGGATGATCTAACGCCCCCCCGCGCCCCGTGCGGCCATGACCTGTTAACGGTCGAATACAATGGAGTTCCCAGGGTTGATGCCGGTCTAGAGATGCAAACGGGTAATCTGTCGGCGTCACGCCTGAGAAGGACACGGTTAATTTGCCCGATTTAGAGTCTAAATCATTCGTACACGACTGCTGAATAATCAGCGCCCCACTATTTGATCGCTGGGTTTCAATATTCGGAAACTGATAATTAAAATCATTTACATGCCGATATAAAACATCCACCTGTGTGATTCCATCATCTAAGATCAAATCTAAACACGCCATTATGTAGCCCCTAATGCAATGCTTGAAAGATCAAGATCTCGGGAACCGTCAGTGTTTTGAATAGAATTCACTTTTAACTCGGCTTGAATATTGACTTTATTAGTCTTGTAGAATTCCTCTATTTCATCCCCTAGCTTTTTAGCCGCCCCCGCTTTAATCTTTAATTCTGCATCTATTTTCAGTTGTTCTTGCTCGTTTAGTGCTGCAAGCTGGGTATTCGCCTCATCGCGTATAGATTTAATTTCGCTTTCGGCATCAATTAAAAGCCCTACTCTTATATCTATTTTCTCGCTGGCGTTTTGCTCTAACGTCGATAAAGCCAAACCTATATTTTTCAATTCTTGCGCAATGCCTTCATTCGCGTCTTTTTCGTCTGTTAATCGTTGCGCGTTTGCTTCCGTTTCTGCTACTGCCCGTTTACGCCTCAAAAATGCCTCATTATCCGCTCTGCGTTGCTGGATTCTCTCAAGCTCGTCATCGTATTTCCGTTCGCGTAAACTTTTCTTTTCGGTTTCTTTCTCTTCTAGCCCATATTTTTTATTGAGCGCCGCGATATCTTTATCAAATCCCGTGTTATCGCTGGTTAATTGGCGGCTGAAGGCTTTTTCCCTCGCGTCTGTAATCTCGTCGTAATGGTCTTTTATTTTAGAAAGGTCGTCATCGCGTCTTTTAGATAATGCTAGATCGTAATCACCCCAGGCTTGTTGGGCGAGTTTTAATTGCTCGACAGGAGATATACTATTATTTGCCTCATTGTAGGATTCTAAGAAGGTCCGGTAAGATTCCGACGCATCTTGTGAAGCTCGATCAAATTCTGTGAAATTCCCGAATTCAAACGTTCTAATCTGAGTGTCTGCTAATTCGCGCATCTGGGTAATCGTCAATCCCGTTCGTTGTGCTAATGCATTAGCGCCTTGAATTTGTGCCTCTGATAAGTCTTTAGCTAGTTGTAATTCTTTTACTTTTATATCAATGAGCTTTTGACGTTCGGCGGCATCTGCTTTAATACCCTTCACAGATATATTATCAAGTGAAAGTATTTTTATTGCTGTATCTGCACCCTCACTATTATTAATAAAATCCTTAATTCCCGCGCCGAAATTCTTGAAAAAACCCACTGTGGAATCTTTCGCATTTGCTAAGGTGTCCGCCAGCCGTGTCATAGGTTCTAGCAGCGCATTATCAATCGACTCCTTAAACCCCAAGTTAACCGGCTCTGTTAGCCGTGCCAAGGCTTCCTTAAATTTCTCTGATTTCTCCTTTAGCAGCTCGAATTTTGCCTCCTCTGCGAGACTGTTCACCCCGTCTTTTAGGACTAACAAAGATTTTGCTTGATCTTTAGTGAGTGAGGCATCAAATAAAGCTACGCTCAAATCTTGACTGCTTAAATTATCAGCCTCCTCAATAACCGCTTTTAATCCGATTGAAAACGCCTCACTATTATCAGCTGAGAGTTTTAAACTTTCCGCTAATGAATCAGGAAGACGAACCCCTTCCAACGATTTAGAATCTTGCGCTAGACGGTTAATTTTATCTACCATCGATTCCAAATCTGCACTTACAACTTTCGTACCCCGTTGCAAACGCGTAACGGATGCCGCGTCAAATCCGATACTTTCCGCGAATGCGTCGCGCTTGGCTATTTTTGCCGAGGCTTTAGACGCTAACGCGAAGCCTGACGCGATACTCGCAATGGCTGAAACGGATTCTATCAATGCGTTTTTAAATAAACCTGTACTTTTGGCCGTTTCATCCATTTCTCGATTCACATCGCTGACAGATTTTTTTAAGCTCGAACTTTCACCCGTAAAAACGTATTGCACTTCCTGTTTAATTTGCGGCATCAGAAAATTCTCTTTTAAGGTTTTTCAGGTAACTCAATTTCATTGAGTACTGCTTGTTCGTCATTAGATAAACCTTGTCCCTGTCTGGCTTGAGTATGTTCGTTTTTAAAATAGCTGATCCATTCATTGAACACACTAATAGTCATTTGCTCAATTTCTTCAATGGGCCGTTTCAGCCTGTAAGCAATCTCAAATTGGAGACCGCGAACAGGACGCCCTATCAATTTTTTGCGGCAGCCTCACTCCATAATTCTCGAAATTTTATATAGACGGGTAAAAACTTAGGCGGTAACTGGCTTAAGGTTTTTATGCCTTCAAAAACATGTTTACCGTTTTCCGTTGTATGCGTAGCAAATAATTCAATGTCTGTGGGTTCTGTATTAGCGGCATCCACTAAAGACTGAGACGAAAATTCAGAAATCTCAAAAGTATGATCTTTAGATAATTCAAATTTCGTAGGTTCCGCGACTAAATAATTCACATTTTTTTATCCATATCTAAATATTATTAAGTTGGAAAATCTAGCTTTTGTACATAATGCGTTTCATCTGAAAAGATCGCACCAATAACTTTTTTTCCAGTATTTTTAAAAAGTGGCTTGTATGATCTCTGATTAACCACACTTGCGACGCCTGATCTTTTCCCTTCTAGTGAAGGGCCAAATCTATATTTGTCTAACCATAACCTATAGTAAGCCTCTGCAAATATAACGGCCATGCTTTTATGTCTAGCGTTATTACATTTAAGCACTAAATTAAGCGTTAATAAAAACCCCACCGCTGAATTAAATATCCTAGGAGACAGTCGTCCTTCCTCCGCAGATTTAAACAATTTCTTGCCGATTGCTGGTCCCCATATTCTGCGAACCAATTGACCTGATTTTTGAAACGCTGTGTGATATCCATTTGCTTTTTTCACATCCCAAGCATTTCTATATCGTTTCGCCTTCCCATTTATAAACGTAGTAATATTTTTTCCTTCTCTATCGACTGAATAATATTCATTATTATCAATGGTATATTTATCATAAGCTACGACCTCATGAGTCACTGTCATGCTCTTTTCAGACTCATTCGATTTAATATTTAAAGACCGCCTAAGAGATGGGAAATTATAGCCCGTCTCTTTTTGCATATTACTCAGCAATTGAGCAGAATCCCCCAATTCAATCGCGCCAGCTATCAGGTAGGTTCGCTCAATAGCTGCTATTTGCTCATCAATATCACCCGCCACCACAAAAACGCGGTCGCATTCATTTGATCCAAAAAACATAGTTGTTAAGCCGCCGTAAACGTATCAATAGACGTTTTAGTAATGGTTAGGGTGTATTCCATATGATCGCCGCCTGTATTTTCGCCCACTGTCGAGACTCTACCCAAAAAGTCAGAAGTTGACCCGTCCGCCCATTCACGCCGAAACGCTCTAATAGTCTGGTCACCCAAATCAGTTAACGCCGTACCATATTGCGCTTTTGTAGTGAAAAGATTAGCCGTATAACTCCCATAAGTAATGTTAGAGCCGCCCGTTGCTAAAACCGGGTAAGTATTACCGTCCATGCATTTAGTGTCGTCCGTTGTGGCTGTATTATAGGTCTGGTGGGCATTCGTCTCTGTTTTAATTCCCGCCATTAGCGCAAGATTTAAAATATCAGTATCAATAGACCGAAAGAATTTTAAGGGTTTACTTTCAATTGCTGCACATTCTGCCATTTTTTTTCGTCCTCCTGGACGCTATAAACACAAATTTTTTGAATAAGTAAAGGATAATTCTCTTGTGAGAAATGTCACTTCATTTTCAAATTCAATGTTAACCGCACTAAATCCGGTAAACGCTAAATCAGGAACATCTTTCAAATCCGTTTCTAGCGTGTCGCAATTAATAAATATAGTAGTGTAATCTGAATCCAAATCAATAATTGTTACGGTTACGCCAACCGTTCTATTTTCTGTGCCTTGATTGCTGGCGTAGGTTTCCGCGCCTGCCTCAATATTAATAAACGGAAAAAGTTCCGGCGTTGTTCTTTGAAAAACCGCCTTATTCGGGAAGCTGACCGCCGCAAAAACTAGCGCTGTTACGTCGTTAGAAATACTCATGGCTGCCGCTCCAACTCAACAAAAGCATCGTCCCTTTCATCCGTCTCAGGCGTATTTTTTACCCGATAATCGCGCCCTAAAACATTAATTAAATCGCCTTTATTAATCGTTACAACCTCATTCAAATTCACTCTAGCGGTCGGATATTTATTCGCTACACTAAATCCATTGGCGGATTCCTCTCGATGTACCGAATCAAAAATAATCGTTGTCGGTATTCCGTTTACCGTTGCGGGTTCGCCTAACGCCTCGAATATTGTCTTAGTTTGATCGGCGGTTAAAAAGTCTCTAAACATCGCCATCATTATTCCCTATTAAAAAACCCCTGGAAATAATCCAGGGTAAAACCTTCCGGTTTTTTCAGGTGTTACGCTATGAATTTACGCGCCTAGGTTTTTAAATAAGCGTGTTTTATCAACGACAGAAGACCCCGCAACATGGCGGATTTTATACCGTATAGTGTCGTCTACATTTGATTTATGGTCGCCTAATTCCTCAGT
>JAGLDT010000215.1 GCA_023145485.1 Cocleimonas sp.
CACAAATAGAAGCCTTAAATCAAGTCATCAAATTTCACCTGTCGATATAAATCAGCCATTGCCAATAGCAGATTATTTTTAACAGGAATTATATCGTCTAAGCTAGAGTACTCTTTAAGTAACCAACTACTATCAGGCGTGCGCTGATAAACCTCTGCTAACGGTTTATCTTGATGTAACATAATATAGATGTTTAAGGTTTTGATTAAACGGTAAAAAGCAAACTTCTTACCGTGGTCATAGTCTTCTGTAGAGGGAGAGAGTACCTCAATAATAATCTCAGGGTATTGGACAGATTTTTTATCTATTTTACCTGCTTCACACAATACCATTGCATCGGGATAAAAGAAGCTTTTCATTTTATCAATCGATAACTTAGCATCTGAGTTAAGTACTGTGCAGGGTGTATCACGCAATAAAAGGCTAAATACCGTAGTAACATTGGTTGATATTAAGCTATGGTTGATTGTTCCTCCTGTCATATCAAAAATCTCACCATTAACATACTCAAATTTTTGATTCAACTCGTTTTCAAGCTCAAAATACTCTTCAATGCTGAGATTCTTGCTGTTATATAGCGCTTCTGCGACTGCGGACATAATAACCACTCTATAAATATGATCAGACTGGTGATAATAGCAGATTGAATGAGCTTAAATCGATGAGATAGCCTTAACGATAAAACACGAGAGCATAAATCGATGCGAAAATATCATCTCAAGCCAAGTTGTTAGTACTGCCTTTTTTATGATGCCTCTGTTAGAGTTCAGGGTCATCAAAAACTATCTCTAAAAATAATCGACGGAGAATTTACAGATATGCCAATTAAAATAGGGGTTCCTAAAGAGAATGCCGAAGGTGAGCGCCGCGTTGCGATGGAACCTAGTGTGATTACGCGATTAGGCAAGTTAGGTGCTGAGGTTCTCATTGAATCTGGTGCGGGAACAGGTGCTTATATTCCTGATGATCTATTTAAAGGGGCGACTATCATCGACTCTGCAACGGATTTAATCAAGCAAGCGGATATGATTTTTCGGGTGCAAGCGCCAACGCTTGATGAAGTGGATGCGATGTCAGAGGGCAGCACCTTATTAGCCACTATTCAGCCACATAATCAGCTTGAGCTAGTAAAAAAACTGCAACAGAAAAAAATAACCAGCTATGCGATGGAGCTAGTGCCGCGTATTTCACGGGCACAGTCGATGGATGTTTTATCCTCTCAAGCGGCTATTGCAGGTTATAAAGCAGCCATTATGGGGGCAGATCTTTCGGCACGTTTCTTCCCGATGTTAACCACGGCAGCTGGAACCATTCGTCCATCGAGAGTGATTGTTATTGGTGTTGGCGTGGCAGGTTTACAAGCCATTGCGACCGCTAAACGCTTAGGGGCTATTGTTGAAGCCTATGATGTGCGGCCTGAAACAGTTGAGCAGATTCAATCATTGGGCGCAAAAGCAATCGAGCTTAAAATATCTGCGGCTGGCGAAGGCGGTTATGCACGCGAACTTAGTGATGATGAGAAGAAACAACAGCAACAAGAGTTAGCCTCTTATATTGCACAGGCTGATGTTTTGATTACCACAGCAGCCGTTCCTGGTCGCCCCGCCCCTAAAATTATCCCTGAATCAACGATAGCTGGGATGAAATCAGGTGCAGTAATTATTGACTTAGCCGCAGAGGGTGGCGGTAACTGCACTTTAACCAAGCCCAATGAAACCATTACTACCGATAATGGCGTGATTATTCATGCACCGCTGAATGTATCCAGTCAAGTCGCTGCTCATGCCAGTGAAATGTATGCAAAAAATCTGTTTAATTTCATTACCCCTATGTTTAATAAGGAAGGTGAATTTGCCCCTGATTTTGAGGATGAAGTGATTGCAGGTGCATTATTAACCCATGAGGGTGAAATCAAACATCAGCCGACCCGTGAACTCATCGAACCTAAATCATCAGAAAAAGGAGCCTCATAATGGAAGGTTTTATCGCACTTTATATCTTTATGCTGGCAGCCTTTACGGGCTATGAAATCATATCCAAAGTCCCTGTTATTTTGCATACCCCTTTAATGTCAGGCTCTAACTTTGTTCATGGCATTGTACTCGTCGGCGCAATGGTCGTGATGGGCAATGCTGAAACCGACATGCAAACCGTTGTTGGTTTTATTGCAGTGATTCTTGCCGCAGGGAATGCCGTCGGTGGTTATGTGGTCACTGAGCGGATGCTTGAAATGTTTAAAAGCAGCGGAGGTAAGAAATAATGAATTATATTGTTGATGGCTCTTATTTTATTGCCGCAATCTTATTTATCCTCGGTTTAAAACAGATGAGCTCCCCCATGACCGCGCGTCGTGGCATTATCTGGGCAGGTGTGGGCATGGTGTTAGCCACCGTGATTACCTATTTTCACCAAGATATTCATCATAATTATTTGTGGATGACCGTCGCTATCGGTATTGGTGGCGCAATTGCATGGGTCACAGGCAAGAAAGTTGCCATGACCGATATGCCACAGATGATTGCGCTCTATAACGGCATGGGAGGCGGTGCAGCTGCCGCCATTGCAGCCGTTGTCTTAATGCAAAATGATACCAGTCATGGCGTAACCCATCAGGCATTGGCTGTATTAGGTGCTTTGATTGGTGCAGTAGCCTTTTCTGGTTCAATGATTGCCTTTGCCAAACTACAAGGGTGGATGTGGAAAGTTTATCGCTTTAAAAACCAACAGTGGATCAATTTAATCGTCTT
>JAGLDT010000216.1 GCA_023145485.1 Cocleimonas sp.
TTTATTGATATTTAACGTTATTATTTTTCAGACTGAATTGCTGTTGGTTGCGTAGAATAACCATGCACCTCATGAGATAACTCAGACAGAACTCGAAATTCTACGCAATTATGGGTAACTTAATGACGTGAGGCTTCCTAATGTGAAAATATTGGGGGAAATGATAGGCTATCGTATGCGTCGTAATACCAGTAGGCTGACTAGTAGAAAGAGAAAGAGGGGGAGAAAAGCACTGATAACGGGAGCGATGCCGTAGACAATCCCCAGTTCATTGAGTACTCGATTGAGGAGGAAGAAGGCGATTCCTACCACTATACCGATAAAGACTCGTTGACCCGTACCACCACTGCGTTGTGAGCTAAATAAAAAGGGCATGGCGAGTATTAACATGACGAGGGTGGAGAGGGGGACGGAAAAGCGTTTCCAATAGGCGAGTTCAAATTTGTCGGATTTTAAGGCGTTTTCTTGTTGATGTTTGATAATTTGCCGTAAGGCACTGCCTGAGAGTTGTTCAGGTTTCATGGCTGCTATTTTTAGTATCTGTGCATCCAGTAAATCGGCATTGTTAATTTGTTGAATGGCTTCTCGATTAACGCGTTTTTCTTCAAAACGGGTGGTTTCAACGCGATCTAATTGCCAGCCTTGTTCAGATGCAATCACGGAGTCTACTTTCATGATTTTTTTAAGTCCGCTGCGGTCTGTTTTTAGACTGTAGATGGTGACATCCGATAGTTTTTCTTCTGACCAGACTTTTCCGATATGAATAATATTATCTTTTTGTTTAATCCAAAGTCCTGCTTCACTCACTAGATAAATATTTTTATTTTTTAAGGTGGCTAGGTAGTTTCGTGCTTGCAGGTCACTGGCAGGGACTAACCATTCACCGACGAAAAAGGCTAATACGGTTAATAGTACGCCCAATTTAAGCACTGAGAAGATAATATCTCTAATCGAGAAGCCTGCTGCTCGCATGGCAATAAATTCAGAGTTAGCGGCTAAATTTCCTAATCCTAATAAGCTACCAATGAGGGTTGCTGTGGGGAAAAATTCATAAAAACGAGCAGGTAGGCTGTAAGTGAGATAGATAAGGGCTTTAAAACTGGTGTATTGGTCATCGGTGCTTTTAAGCTCACTAATAAAAGCAAAAAAGACATCCAGCATCACCAGTGCTAACCAAGCGACGATAAGACCTTGCAGGGTTGATTTCCATAAATACCAATCCAGTATTTTCATCCTGCTTTACCGTATTGTTTTTGCACTAACCATAAAGCCAAGGCTATAAAGATAAAGTGTACCCACCATAACCCGATGGCACTGGGTACTTTGCCATCTTCTATCATGGCTTTTCCTGTAATTAAAAGATTGGCGTAGATTGCATAAAGTAAAATACCTAAGGCTAATTTACCAAAACGTCCTTGGCGTGGGGTGGTATAACTCAGTGGAAAGGCTAATAAGGCAACCACAGGTGCAGAGAGGATAATGGCTAAACGCCAATGCAACTCGGCTTTACTGGCTAAGGAGTCTTGATCAATTAGTTCAATTGTTGAGGCGGATGATAGCTTGCTTTTATCGGCTATTTTGGCGCTAGGAACCCGTAAACCATGTTCTCCAAAACGGAAAATAGTAAATTCTTTTGTTTCTTCGTCGTAATCATAGCGACTGCCGTCATTAATTTGCAATACACGCTCACCATTTTGCTGGTCAACAAACAATAAGGCTTTTCTTGCGGTTAATACGGTGTCTTTTGTTTCTGTTCCAGAATGAAGAAAGAAGTGTTCCATGACCACATTTTCTTCATCCATCTTTTCTACAAAAATAGTAAAACGCCGATTACCTACTTTGGTATGCATAAACTCGCCCACAGGGATGCCAGAGGCTTCGGGGCGTTGTTTAACTTCTGTTTTTATATCTTGGGTGATGCCTTCGAGCTGAGGAACAATGTATAAAACCATGACGGCTAATAAAAGGGTTAGTGGCAAAACAAAGAGAAAAATACCTTTATAAAATTGTTTTGGCCCAACCCCTGATGAGTGTAAAGCGCTGATTTCATTGTCACGGTATAAACGCCCAAATGCGAGCATCATGCCGATTAATAAGGCAATGGGAATGAGTTGTATTGCACTATTGATTGATCCCATTAATACCATTTTCCCCAATAGATCAACGGGCAAGTTGCCTGCACTAACACTACCTAGCAAGCGTACAAACGTATTGCCGACTATAATCAGCACTAAAACGAGTAAGGTTCCAATAAAGGATTGAAGGATTTCACGGAGTAAATAGCGTTGGATAATCATGTGCTATTCTTTTTAGCATAATAATCGATAGCTGATGCTTCTGATTTTTTATAGCGTTTATGTGTCCAGAGGTATTGTGCGGGAAATTCTCTGACTTGTTGCTCAATGATTAGATTAGTGCGTATCGCATCTTGCTCAATACTGCCACTAGGAAAGTCTTTTAAAGGCGGTAAAAAACGTAATAAATAGCCTGTCGCACGTTGCTTATCATCATAGAGTCGCACAGTAATAAAAGGAATGACCTGCGCGTGACTAATGGAAATTAAACGTGAGGTACTGGGATTGGTGGGAGCTTTCACACCAAAAAAGGGAATTTGCAGACTGTTTTTATATTGAAAGCTTTGATCAGGGGCTGTCCAGACGGTATGCCCTTTTTTAAGGCTGATAATAAGCTCGCGTATTTTTGTTTTAGGGATGGCTTTACCGTAACGACGCGCCCTTATTTTAGCCACGATATGTTCAAGTAGCGGGTTTTTATGCGGTCTATAAACGACATGCACCCCATCGGTTAGTTTTGAGACAATCGGCCCGCCAACTTCTAAACTAGTAAAGTGCATACCAAATAAAAGTACCCCTTCTTTTTTTGCTAACCCTTGTTCTAAGTGTTCAATGCCTTCTATTGTTGATAGTGCTTTTAATTTTTCATCAGACCCCCACCAACTTAGTGTCATATCCATCACACCTTGCCCGAGTGAAATAAAATGATCCAGACACAATTTGTCTCGCTCTGCATCAGAGCGTTCAGGAAAGGCAAGTTTTAGATTGATATTAGCAATACGACGACGAGATTTAAGCAGACGATGCATTAACTGACCCAATATTTTACCCATTTGCATTTGCCATGACCACGGCAAAAATGTCAATAAACGTAATAAACCGACAGCAAACCACATCCCCCAGTAACGAGGATGACGGAATGAGTGTGTTTCTGCGTGTGTATTCAAGTGCTTATTAGTTGACTGCTTTTACAACTAAGTTTCATTACTCAAACGGTATTTTGTACTGCAATAAGGACAGCGGATGCTTTTTGTTTTAGAGACTTCAATCGCAAGAAAAACACGTGGATGTGAACACCATGCAACGGAATGGTTCGTTGGACAATGCAAGGGTAAATCAGCGGTTGTAAGGGTAATTTCTTTTTTAATATTTAAATTATTACAACCTGAGACTCGATCTGCCATCTGTTTGCTCCTTGGGTAATTTTCCAAAAAAATCAAACAGGCAATAAATTCCCTTTCGTTGCTTGTTTGATCTTTTCTTAATTTATAAAAGTTAACCAGTGTTTATACTTGTCGGCACGTCCATGAACCACATCAAAAAATAAGGATTGTAGCTGCTCTGTTATTGGGCCACGAGTCCCCTCGCCAATGGAACGATTATCCAGTTCACGTATTGGGGTGACTTCTGCAGCAGTACCGCTAAAGAATGCCTCATCCGCAATATAAACTTCATCACGGGTAATTCGTTTTTCTTTAATTTCATAGCCCAAATCATTGGCTAAGGTCATAATGGTATTGCGCGTAATACCATTGAGTGCAGAGGTTAAATCGGGAGTATAAATGATACCATCTTTAATAATGAATATATTTTCGCCACTGCCTTCTGCGACATAGCCTTCATTATCAAGCAACAACGCTTCATCATAACCATCAGCTAGCGCTTCTTGCAATGCTAACATAGAGTTGATGTAATGCCCATTTGCCTTAGCTTTACACATACTTATATTAACGTGATGACGGGTGAAAGAGGAGGTTTTAATGCGAAGACCATGCTTCATGTTCTCTTCGCCAAGGTAAGATCCCCATTCCCATGCAGCCACAATAGCATGAGTTTTTAGATTATCTGCACGTAGCCCCATGCCCTCTGAGCCGTAAAAACACATGGGTCGAAGATAAGCAGATTCTAAATTATTTTCAGCGACTGATCTCATTTGTGCGAGACTGATTTCCTGTTTAGAAAAAGGAATGTTCATACGCATAATTTTTGCAGAATCAAACAAGCGATTCGTATGCTCTTCAAGACGGAAAATAGCCGTCCCATCATTGTCCGTTTTGTAGGCTCTCACCCCTTCAAAAACACCCATACCATAGTGTAAAGTATGTGTTAAAACATGGACATTGGCCTCGCGCCAAGGAACCATTTTACCATCAAACCATATCAGGCCATCACGATCTGCCATTGACATTGCTCTATCCTCTTATTTATAAATATTATGGAGCAAGGAGAATACACTGATCAGTCCAGAAAAAGCTAGTAGATTAGCGCTTATTTGAATGGGGAAAAGAAAAAATAGTGGTTTATTTTTAGTCTATTTAAATCGTTTCTAGAAACATTTTAAATGAATGAAATCTACTTTGTCGAAATACTTAGCTTTGCTAAAGCATAGCGAGATTTAGGTAAACCCTGCTTTTTTAAACGATGGTATTCGGCCATTACTTTTTTTACATAGTTTTTGGTTTCACGATAAGGCGGAATTCCTTTATATCTTTTCACCTTGCCAGGCCCTGCATTATAAGCTGCCACCGCTAGGCGTTTTTCACCCTTAAATAAACGTAGCATTTGACTGATATATTTAACCCCGCCCTGAATATTTTGTTCAGGATTCCACGGATTACTAATTTTCATCATATCCGCAGTACCAGGCATGAGCTGCATTAAACCGATTGCTCCTGCTCGTGAATGGGCTGTTTCATTAAAGCATGACTCCTGCTTTACAATGGCATGAATTAGCTCTTCTTCCACCTTATAAGCTCTAGCATAAACTTGTATCGTACGTTGGTAAGCTCGCGCTTTAGAGGCTAGATATTGTTTATTAGAACAACCATGAATAATTCCGTTGCCCTTATGTTTTCTTTTTACAGAAGGCCTATATTGCTTTTTTTTGTGTAAACTAAGTTTAGTAAAAACGGTTTTTTTCTTCTTTTTTACGTTATACACCTTGATGAGTTTATAACCCTTTTTTCTGATGCGTTGATCAGTTAATACGGCTGAGCCATCTGCAGTGATATACGAATAAACATCCGCATGGGCAGAAATATTAGTCAAAAGGAAGGTGAGACTGATAGATAAAACTATCAGTGGGGCTTTTATCAAAGTTTTCATTTTATAATTTTTGTTATTAAGTTTTATTATTGTTTATTGAAAAAGACACTTAAAGGGAGGACAAAGACAAGCTAGCATTACATAATACTATCGATATTTCAGATAAGTCATTTCTAGAATTAGTTGCTTTTAGGGGTGTGCTAAAGAAGCTTAAAGCATTCGTTTTCTAAAAAATTTAATCTCTGAAAGACTATAGGAAGTCCTCTAATTAGCAAAATACTAGCCTGCTGATTTGGTGATATCTAGCTGAATACGATGAGTGGGGGGTAGAAGGAGGCGGAGTGAAAACGCTGATATATCAACCTATACAGACTTCATCCTTAAAATTGTACCGTTTTTCAGGAAGGTAATAGTAAATAAATTTAAAATGGCATAATCTTCCCGTCTGTCAGCAATGTAATATTGGGTTATCCTAAATGTCCCCGATGAGTAGTATATGCTTAGAAAATTGCTTTCGATCAGCTTTGTGGGTACTCATATGGACTTGATGCTTACATCCGCTAAGGAGTCATCGTCTGATGGCTCCTTTTTTTATGACAAATAAAATTTTGTAAAACCTGATAACCAGTGTGCCATTTCTTGCTATTTCTGATTAAGATTAGGATAATCGCGACCTTTCCCTAATCATTGGAATCCATTATGAATCTCATTCGTCCTTTTCATGGTCTACGTCCTGCTACTGGTCGTGGTGCTGATGTCGTTGCTCCTCCTTACGATGTTCTAAACACCCAAGAAGCAATCGAACGTGCTGATGGTCGTCCTTGGAGTTTTTTACACATTTCTCGTCCTGAAATTGATTTACCCGAAGGAACTGATCCTTATGATGCATCGGTGTATACCAAAGCAAGTGAAAATCTAAATAAGATGATCGAGGCTGGGGTGTTGGTTAAAGATGATCGTGCTAACTACTATGCATATCGTTTGGTTATGGATGGACACGCGCAAATTGGTTTAGTGGCAGCCGCTTCTGTTGCTGACTATGATACCAATCGTATTCGTAAACATGAATTTACCCGTCCAATGAAAGAGGATGATCGTGTACGTCAAATTGATGCGGTCAATGCACAAACAGGTCCTGTATTATTAGCCTATCCTGATGCACCTATCGTTGATGACATACTCAGTGCGGCAGCACAGGGAAAACCCGATCTACAAACCACCGCAGATGATGGTGTTGAACATACACTTTGGATTATTTCTGATGATGCTATTATTCAATCACTAACCAATGCATTTGATGCAATGCACGCCATTTATATTGCCGATGGACATCATCGCTCTGCGTCTGCTTCTCGTATTTGCGCCACACGTAAAACAGCTAATTCTCAGCATACAGGTGACGAGTCATATAATCATTTCTTGTCCGTTATCTTCCCACATCATCAAATGAAAATTTTTGATTATAATCGTGTGATTAAAGATCTTAACGGTCTTAATGAAGCAACGCTACTAGAGAAAATTGCGGAAAAATTTAGCGTTAAAGCCAACGCATCTGCCTATAAGCCAACACAAGCTGCAGAGTACGGCATGTACCTTAACGGTAAGTGGTATAAATTAGAATTACAGCAAAATTTAATTCCACAAGATGATCCTGTTGCACGTTTAGATGTTAGCTTATTAGCCGACAATCTGATTGAACCACTGCTCGGTATAGCAGACCAACGAACCGATACGCGTATTGATTTCGTAGGAGGAATACGTGGACTA
>JAGLDT010000217.1 GCA_023145485.1 Cocleimonas sp.
GTCGCTTATTTCGAGTGTTTGAAAGCTATCAATACATAATGTTATGTGTAACCTCTGCGGAGTTTATCAGTTAGATTCATTGGATTGCTTTTACCATAGGGTAGTTGGAAAGATATTAGACTTTTCCTAGCCTCCTATAATTAAGGGCAATTATCAAGATTTAACGTTGCAACATAAAAGTAATGTATTCTAGGTGATTAAGTTTTTCGGATAAGACATACATACCTATTAAGGTAGTAATTAACATAGCAAATGCAAAACCATAGCCATAAAAAGCGGGGCCAAGCAGGATACTGATCCAACTAAAGAGTGCATTTAAAATAAACAAGCCGAAGGTTAGCCAGAATGCTTGTTTTAATAAATTGAAATAGAAAAAAATGTTGAGTGTTGCTAGAAACAGTACTTGAATGGCGGTGGCTAGTAAGTCTATATAATATAAATGAATATAGAGTGGAGAAAGGTCTAGCCATTTTATGATGTCTTTTGCGACAACAAAAAATAATAACAGTGTTACTCCTTGGATTTTGATGATTTCTAGATAGGCGTTGCGAATGCTTTCTATCATTGTATTACGTCTTTTTTCTATTTGATCCAGTGTTGCGCCACCATTGACAGCTTTATAGTAGGCTTGATAAGTGCCTACAAAATCAGTTTCTACTCGAAGTAGAAAACTTGCCATGCCAGGAATAATGGAGAGATAGGCTAGAAAAATAGGTAAGTCATAAATAATGGAGGCTCGTAATACACCATTGATGCTGTCTGAGGTTGAGGGTGTAAACCAAAAAATCCATTTATCAACCCAAACTCCCATATTAAAAAATAAGCCAACAAAAATAAGGATTAAATAAATATTTTTACGTTTAAGAAAATCAAAACGAAATAATCTATCAGCATCAAATTCTTGAAAGATCATCAACAGTAATGCCAGTAGCATAATGGTGTGACCGAGCATAAAGGCGAGTAATAGCCCTTGTGAGCCGATTGATTTTAGTAAGATGGAAAGAAGTACAATACTGGTATAGCTAATAAAGAAGACAATCAAAATGGCTTTATAGCGTCGCATCCCCGCAATAAAAATGACGGTTAGCCACACATTGCAGAGTAAAACAAAGCTCATTAGCATGAGTAAATTATAGAAAAAATCAAGCTCTCTAAATAAAAAAAGCCACAATAATACAGCTACTATGCCACTTAGACAGGTTAGTAGTGCTAATGCGGCGAAAAAATTAGGTAAAATAATATGGGTGTTTTTAAGGTAGATTTGATCAGCCATAAAGCGTGTAAAGACAAGCTGTATAAGGCTACTTAATACTAGAGAAAATGACATTAGCCACGTAACGGAAACTAAAAACTCACTTAACCAATAGGAAGAAGTGCTTTGATTAGTTAGCCCAATAATACCTACTAGCATAATGCCGAGAATGGATAAAACCCAAGGTCCAGAGCTAATTGCACCTGCGTAGGCATAGGTTTTTACAACACCAAACCAACTATCATCTTTAAGCAGTTTTTTTAGCTCAAATCCGATGCCAGCCATTTATTATATCCTTGATTTTCATTTTTTAATGATCTCAGTTTGGCAGAGATTTATAGTCTAATAAGAGATAATTTGCGGGCTTGTTATTTTTTATATTGCCATTATCTCCAAGTAGTAAAATATGCTCCTTTCCATTGAGTGCAATCGGAGAAATACCCTCAATATTGTCGATTTTATTTAATCCTGCAAGCGCTAGTTGTTTTACTGAATGAGCAGGGTTGCCATCCCAAAATGATATTTGTGAGCGTTTTGGACGATCACTTTTCTTTTTTGTTTCATTTGCGAGTAGATAGCCTTTAAGTTTTGGAATATAGCGCATAGCTCGTATTCCGCTGCCTTGTAGATCCAATAAAATGGCTTGTTTAGACAGTTGGATTGTTTCTTCATTCGTAAAAATAGCCGTTGGATTGTCTATACGTAAAATAATAGATTTCCCTTTTGCCTTTGGTTTGCGTAAACCGATCATTAAACGGTTCTGTTGATCAAAGCTTAGTGCTTCAATATCAAGACTTTTAATGCTTTTCTTACCCTTCTTAGTGATGCTCTCAAGTATCTTTGATGCTTTTATGGTATCCGTTAGATTTTTCACAATACTAACATTTATGAGTGTTGATCCTTGTATTTGAAAGCGTATTAATTGCTCTCTTGATTTCTTGCGTTTTCCCTTTGTATTACGTTTATGCGAGGTGATGGCATACAAATAACCATCATTTCCCATTGTAATCGCTTCTAAATCATTGAGTTTATGTTGAAATGCAAGTTCTGATAGGACATCTAAAGGCTTACTTTCCAATATTTCTTGATTCTTAGAAGGTGTGATTAACCGAAGGGCTCTATCTGACTCATCTTCGACAATGATAAGCCGACCGTCGTTGAGTTGCTGAATGCCTGATGGTTCATAGATAGAGGTAAATTGTAAAATTTTACTATTTACTTTGAGGTTATCAATCGTATCAATAATGAGTTTATTGTTTTCTTTAGCCGAGCTTGTTGTTGCTACTGTATTAAGCGTTTCATCAGTATCAATAATAGGTGATGCATTAGCTAAGTTTGTTTGTGTGGATGATAAATACTGTAAGAATAAGAAAACAACAATTGAGATAATCACCCCCCAACGAAAAACAGAGTAGGAACGCCGTAGCATCGTATATTTTCGATCTGCCATAGTGCCTAAATGATGCAGTTGAGCAGACATTTCTTCGTAAACTTTATCTTTATTTTTCATGAGTTCATGCATTTGTTCAATATAATCGATTTTTGATAGCTTGGAAAAATCTTCAAAAATAAGGATATTCAAAGATTCTCTATCAAAATGTTTATTAGACTGCTTTATCTCCTTTCTGATTTTATAAAAATTAAAGTTCCCTTGCTGAATATTTTTCAAATAAATACCAATGCGCGTATGTGCTGGTGCAGGGGAGGGCGATGCTGCGCTTAATGCAAAATAGATAGAAGCAACAGAAGTGATGAGAAATAAAGTAGCTGGTAATAAGATAGCACTTGTTTTGGCTTCAGCATAAATAAATCCGCTAGCAACCATCAAAATAGATACAATTGCACCATTGAGGGAAATCATAATATTGGCTTTAGTTGCTGCTAGTGCTAATAAATCAAGCTGTGCTCGATAAGCATTGCGAAACATCGTTTCAATGGCTTTATTCGCTGACCCTGGTGATTTATTATTATTCTTTTTTTCGCTATTAGCTTCTATGGTTTCTATTTCTGCTTGATGTTTTTTATGGTAGACCATGGAAATGCCTTTTTGGCAGTAGCGAAGGCAGGGCATTGAACCGTAGTTGGACAGAATTAATCTAATCTTTACTCGTTTATTTTCTGATCTTTTTCGTTATTGTCATATAGCTTGGCTATGATTTTTTCAACAATAGCTTGAATATCAAAAAATATTGTTCGCAAATTTTATTAGATTAATGATGTCCAGCTACTTAGAATGCTTAGCCCTAAGTTGCTAGGTTTATGACTATGGTGTTAATGAATAGGTGAAATATTTACCTGCTGACATTGCATCATCAGGATAGAAATCACTAGTGTTATTACCATAAGGCGCATTATTCCCTTCAAAGAACACATCAATTTTTGATGGATTACCTATATTGTATAGCTGTGTTGTCATTTCACTATTTAAACCATTCCATGAATACCATAATGGGGTCACATAGCTCCAGCTCCAGCTTGTTCCTGTCCCTGTATACTTCCAGAGATGATAGCCTTGAATCATATAATCGACACCAATAGGTAAATTATTACTTCCACCGATATAACCTGTCGTTTTGCTTTGGTCAGTATCCATATAGGTCAAATGACCCCATGTCATATTGATCGATTTGTCATAGCTATTCGCAAAATAGATATTGCCATTAACATCATGTCCCATCCAAGCCTGACGCCAGTCAACTTCATTCCCACTGGTGCCATTAATATCAGCAGGGTCGGTACCAAATGATTGTAGATTTGTCCATTCATTCAATATGCCATCATAAGTGATCGTCCCTAACGTGATGAGGTTGGACAAACTTGTGAGAGGTGTACCTTCTGGGGCGGTAAAATGAAAGGAGTTGTGATACGTTTTCTCGTTATCTTTCCCTTCATTAAAGGTATAGCTTTCATTACTATTTTGCCAGTGATTAGCATTATCTCGTGCTACAACACGATAATAATAATTGCCCGCAGGATGCTCCCAGTATTTTGAATAAGTATTGACGGTAATATTTTGTACTGATAATTTAATAGTACCCGCCTGAAAATCAGGTGTAGTAGCAACATCTAGATCATAATGGATTGGATCTCCTTGTGGGTCAAAGGCTGCATTCCAAATGAGATTAATATCACCATTTTCAAACGTAGGTATCTCCAAATCAAAGGGCATGGGACTTTCTTTTTCAGCAATAAAGCGATTATAGTTCTGTTGTACACGAGCTAGTAACTGGCTATAAACTAAATCATATTCGGCTCTGATGTCAGAGTCAGGATTATTTTCAGAGATACTAGTTGGTAAGTTATAAAAATCAGGTTCAGTATCATCCTTTAGGCGTGGGGGTATGATGCTAGAGTAACTATCAAGTAGCGCTTGAACTTTTTGTGTGGTGAAGTAATCGTTTTTAATCAGGGTGACGGCTTCTGCTAGTAAGTTAAGTGAGTTAGGTTGCTCTAAAAAACGTTGGTGGAATTTTGAACTCCATAAAGCTTGTGGATTAAATTGATTTTTATCCCACGTGGTTCCTTCAGCAACATTATCAGGTTGCTCTTCTATCCCCCAAGTATCATCATAATCCCAAGGTAAGAAATAAAAATCATCACTTCCTTTTGGGTTGTAGAGATAAAAGTTTGAATGTGACACATCCAAATTACCCGTTAATATATTAACAGCCATCCATGCAAGGTAGTTGTTTCTATTAAAGTATTTATCTAATACCTCTGTTTGGAAATTATTAGTGCTATTATTCACGGCTGCTAACATTTCAACAAATTTTGTATGATTTTTTCCTCGCTTTATATCCATCCGACGTTCAAAGGCATCTTTGTTGAGAGGCTTTCCCTCTGTATCCAAATTATAGGCAGTCCTTTGTCTAAAGCTGAAGTTCTTTGCTTTATAAAGACCTGAGTCTTTATCCCAACCACGATTAATTAGATATTCTTTGCCAACATTTTCAATATGGGTGTAAATGCCATGACTAACGCCATCAATATCTAATTTAACAAACTGGCTATTTAAACTTGGCAAATGTGGAATATCTTTCATTAAATCAAAGCTGAGCTTGTTTCTGACTCTGACCACATCCCATGGATGCTTATTTAACTGGAGCTTTCTTTGATTGCGCCATAAATTATTCTTACTGTCCAACTTTATACGGTAGGATTTTTGATCGGCAAAACGAGAATACCCTCCTCGCTGTCTTAGCGTTGCATTGCTAGCTAAGCCATCATTTGCAAAATCATCCGCTTGTAAGCGTACTTTTATCTCGGGTTTAAATTTATTACCAGGATCTATATTCGTATCGTTATTAACATCATTTAAAGTACAGCCCGTATAATCACCAATTTCGCAATTACCCGTACTAATAACCGTTTGTAATTGAATATTTAATATATTCGCAGGGGTTGTGTCATAAATACCTGCAGGTATCGATAAATCATTAGTAAGTGCATCAAACACATCAGCAGATGATGGTATTGGAAAAATCATCATGACTGAGGCAATGGTTGTGATTCCTTTAATTTTCATTGAGCTATATTCTCCATTAGCAAGAGATAGCAACCTAGCCTATCAGTTTTAGTGATAGTAGTTTGCCGATAGCAAATGGAGGGTGTTTATAGATAAATGGTTTTGGCTCGGTATTAGGTGTTTAAAAGTCCAATACCATACTCCTGTATAAAATTAATCTTGTGCCTTACTTGGGTCAGTCCAGTAAACAGGTTCAAGATAGCCACGGTCATAGGAGGATGCCTGAAGTAACTTTTTACCAACCCGTATATCCACTGCATGTTTACACTCACCATTACTGCATTCAAAAGGATTGAAAACACGTTGTGGCGCACCTGGAATTTCATCAGCAGAAACAGCAACAAAAATATCATTAACATCAGGATTGCCATTGCTCCAATCTAAATCATAGGCAGGTTTTCCTGTTAGTAAACGCATGGAATATAAGCGTCCTTGTGTTGCTGGGGCAGTACAAAGATCCTCCACAGGGGTGCTCGATGGATTGGCTTGAGGTACAAACGTGGTAAATGAGAGTACGCCATCAACGGTAATCGTATCGGATAAAACTTTTTCTCCAATACTTGCAAAGTCAAGGTACCAACCATTTTTAGTGCTAGTTAGCAAATCATTATCGCTTAATGCGCCATAGTTAAGTGTTTTCACACCTTCTGCGTTCATTGTTAGGGTAACTTTAGCCATATCATCAGCCGTTAATTGTAGGGTCGTAAACGTATTAGTATCGATAGGGGTGAAAGTTGATCGATCTAATATGGTAAAGAAGTGATCTTTAATTTCTGTACTCATGGGGTGTGAGCGATAGCCACTGCCAATACTAATGGCTAAGACTGATTTTCCCTTGTGTCTAAAGAGTGATACATCGGGTTCATTATAAAATTTTCGTGCATTTTCCCCTGTCCCTCCAAAGGAAGCTAGTTTAATCAGTTTTGAGCTGTTGCTGTCGCCTTCATTTAGTTCCTCATTAAGATCTAATCGCCAGATATTACCTCCTGTATCAGCAAAATACATACGGTCAATAGCACCATTACGATTAAGGTCTAAAATACGCATCCCGCCTGGGATGCTGTGATTTAAGTCACCCGCACC
>JAGLDT010000218.1 GCA_023145485.1 Cocleimonas sp.
AGAAAGTACATTACTAGGAATCAGCACCCGTTCTAAGTTCTAAGGAAGTTTCAAGTACTAAACACACCCATCTAAATTATTTTCTGATGTACCGAAACCCCTCCAATGACTTCACAGCACTTGCAACTACTAATCAATGCAGTGATATTAGCGTTGCTAGGTAAAGCATCAAAATAGATTTCTATGTCTATTTTCCCACCCAAGTAATGCAATACTATATTCCTTATATTTTCATCCATTCCACTCTGCTTTAACTGCGGGCTAAGTTGCCTCATTAATTCACTGCGATTAGGTAGTTCCCCACTAGGACTAGAATTTTCATCATTTTCAGGGTCAATATGTACCGTAATATCCGTCATTTCAGGAAATGCTACTCGTGTTTTATTGATGACACTCTCTGCAATGAAATGACCCTCTGAAACAGTAAGGTATGAATTGACTTGAATATGAACATCAGCCAATACTTTGCTACCCATTTTTCGAGTGCGTAATAAATGCAGACTCTCAACCCCTTCTAAATGACTAATAAAAGATTTTATTTTAGAAACTTTACCCAACTCAACCGAGCTATCGACTAATTCCTTGGTACTATCAAGAATTAATCGCACACCCATATAAAAAATCATAATGGCCACTAAAATAGCAGCAACTGCATCTAACCAAGGAATTTGTAAAAACACACTACCAGCAACACCTAACGCTACCAGCAAAGAAGAGATAGCATCGGAGCGATGATGCCATGCATTCGCACGTAATAAATTAGAATCAACTTTGTTAGCAATATGAATCGTGTATTGATACAGACCCTCTTTTGCCACAATAGCCAGTAGAGCAAAAATAATGGCTAATAACGTGGGCTGGAGTAATGTTTCTGGATGGGTTAAACGATCAAAAGCATTTAAACCAATCCCTACTGCAACACCAGCCAATACCATACCTAAAACAACGGTTGCCACCGTTTCAATACGTTCATGACCATAAGGGTGATCTTCATCTGCATCTTTACTGGCTAATTTGGCTGCAAACAACACAACAAAGTCACTAGCAAGGTCAGACAGTGTATGCACTCCATCAGCAATTAATGCTTGTGAATGAGCCATTACGCCCCCTAGCAATTGCACTGCTGACAGCAAAATATTAACAACAAGGCCTATCAACGTGACTTTTCGTGTTTCATCATAGCGTTGTTGATTATTATATTTAATATCGACAGTGTCACTTGTGGTCTTTGACTCAGTCGTCTTTTCAAAAAGCCTATCACTCATCCCCTTCACCAATTTCTATCACAATAATATACTCATAATCCTCTTCGCGAATTTCTATTGTTTTATGCCCATGCACCTTTGCCCATGCAGGAATATCATGCATTGCACCAGGATCGGTACAAATAGCCTCAATCTGATCGCCCGCTTTAAGCGTTTCAATCATTTGTTGAACACGAATAACAGGCATAGGACAAAGTAAACGGCGGGCATCGAGTGTGTGCATAGGGAGAGAGTATTCCGTATAAATTAAGAAAATAGATTGTTTTTAAGGCTGATTTTTTGTATCGAAACCTTCGCTAAGGACTGAGGATTTAATAAC
>JAGLDT010000219.1 GCA_023145485.1 Cocleimonas sp.
CTTAGAGCATTCAAGCTGGGACAAAAAAGGCAAGTTAGAGCTCGGGTCTTATTGAATCCTCAGTCCTAAATATAGGATAAGCGACTACGCATCGATCTTATGCTTTGAAAGAATAGGTGATTTTAAGCTAAGGTTAAAGCTCCGCACTAATAGCTTCCATAATCTCCTTTTGATCCTGCAAACAAGCTTGAAGTTTAAATTTATAATCATCAGGACTTTTACATAACACCATTTCACCCGCAGGTGGGTTAAGTTTATTATCTAAGCGTGAAATCCAAAAACGCAATGCACCACTGCGTAACATCGTAGCCCATGCTTGTTTTTCGATAGCTTCTAATTTGCGTACTTTATTATAAGCGGATAGAAGTGCTAACCAGCGTGTTTGATCTAGATGATGATTTTCATCACAACACCAGTCATTTGCAACAATCGCCAAATCGTAGATAAAAGCATCGTGACAAGAAAGGTATAGATCAATAATACCACTGAGAATTGGCTGATTATCAACATAGCGAAAGACCGAATTATCACAAAACAAATCAGAGTGGGTGATACCAGAAGGCAATTCATTCCATTTAATTGTTTTATGAAAATCTAACTCTTCCCGTAAAAGCTGTCGATCTTCCTTAGATAAAACGGATAGCAATGGCGCTGTTATTTTTTCTGATAAGAAATGATCACGGTCTTCATTTTCTCGATGACCACCATAAGATTGCCCCGCTAAATGAAAACGCGCTAACGCATCCCCTATTAAACAACAGTGCTCAAGGGTAACCTCTGATTGCTGTAAAGCTACCCCCTCTAAACGCTCAATGATAGCCGCGGGTTTTCCACATAATGAATTAACCAACTCCCCTTGCCGATCAGCAACAGGCGTTAATGTGTCTACCTGATGAGCGGATAGATGTTGCATCAAACCCAAAAAAAAGGGTAGCTCTTCATGGCTGTAAGCTTCATAAAGCGTTAAAACATAACGTCCTTTACTAGTATCTAGGAAGTAATTGGTATTTTCCATCCCCGCTGTAATGCCGACAAACTTAATCAATTCGCCTAGATCATATTGAAGTAAAAAATGCGTTAATTCTTCTGTGCTGACTGTGGTATAAACTGACATTAAATTTCCATCATTATATCTTGTTGCTGTTATGAAAGAGGCTTAGGGCTGAGGATTTAACAGCAATTCTCGCTGACCTGTAACTACTTGATTTT